>DATJYT010000033.1:0-27220 GCA_035499475.1 Xanthobacteraceae bacterium
CGCGCGGCTATGCCGAATATCAGGAGGAGGCCGCGGCGTGAATGCCGAAGTCGCCAAGGTTGCGATGATCAAGACGGCAGCCGAGACCGCGCTGACGCGCACCTATACGCAGGCGCGCGACCAGCTGCCCGGCGACGATGCAATCGCCGCGCAGCGCGCGGCGGCGTTCGACGTGTTTGCCCGCGAAGGCCTGCCGCACCGGCGCATCGAGGACTGGAAATACACCGACCTGCGCGCGCTGATGCGCGACGCCAAGCCGCTTGCGGGGCCGCCCGATGCCGCGGCGAAGGCGTGCGCCAAGACCGCGGGTGCGATGATTGGCGACGTCGAGACGCGTCGTCTGGTTTTCGTTGACGGCGCTTTCGTGCCTGAATTGTCCGATACGGCTAATCTGGAGCGCGGCCTTACAGTGCGCTCGCTTGCGGATGCGCTAACCACGGGTGACGCAGCGCTCGCCGGGCATCTCGGCAAGCTCGCGCCGGCCGACGACGTGGCCGTGGCGCTCAACACCGCGCTGATGGGCGACGGTGCGGTCATCCGCATCGCGGCCAACAGCACGATCGAGCGGCCGCTGCATCTTGTCTTCGTGTCGTCGGGCAAGCCGGCGGCGACATTCATGCGGTCGCTGGTCGTCGTCGAGCCCGGCGCGCGCGCCATGCTGATCGAAAGCCACGAAGGCCCGGCGGGCGGCGATTATCAGGTCAACGCGGCAGTCGAGCTCTTCGTCGGCGACGGCGCCCATATGGACCATGTCAAGGTGATCGGCGAGGGCGCCGATGCGCTCCATGTTTCGACGCTCGCCGCGGCCATCGGCGCGCGGTCGCGGTTCAATGCGTTCACGTTCACCGCCGGCGGCGCGGTGGTGCGCAACCAGTTGTTCCTGCGCTTCGATGGCGAGGACACCGTTGCCGGCGTTCGCGGCGCAACGCTGATCAAGGGCGCCCAGCACGCCGATACGACGCTCGTCGCCAGCCACATCGCGCGCGGCTGCCAGAGCCGCGAGATGTTCAAGACCGTGCTCGACGGCGAGGCGCACGGCGTATTTCAGGGCCGCATCATTGTGCGCCCGGGCGCGCAAAAGACCGACGCCAAGATGATGACCCAGGCGCTGCTGCTGTCCGAGCGCGCGGAAGCCGATAACAAGCCCGAACTTGAAATCTATGCCGATGACGTCCAGTGCGGTCACGGCGCGACGGCCGGCGCGCTCGATGACGACCTCAAATTCTATCTGATGGCGCGCGGTATTCCGGCGCACGAAGCGGAAGCTTTGCTGATCCGGGCGTTTCTGGGCGAGGCGATCGAGGGCATCGAGCATGCCGGTTTGCGGGAAGCGCTGATGGATGCGGCCACGGCGTGGCTCGCAGCGCGCGGCGGCGAGGCGGCTCATGCGTGATCCGGTCACCAACGGCGCCTACGACGTGGACCGCGTTCGCGCCGATTTCCCGATCCTGGCGACGCAGGTTTACGGCAAGCCGCTCGTCTATCTCGACAATGCCGCCTCGGCGCAGAAACCGCAGGCCGTGCTCGACCGCCTGCACAAGGCCTACACGACGCAATACGCTAACGTGCATCGCGGCCTGCACTATCTCGCCAACGAGGCGACGGAGGCCTACGAGGGTGCGCGCGAGAAAGTCGCGGCTTACCTCAACGCGGCCCGCAAGGAAGAGATCGTCTTCACTCGCAACGCCACGGAAGCCATTAACCTCGTCGCCTACACGTTCGGCCGCGAGCGCATCAAGGCCGGTGACGAGATCGTGCTCTCCATCATGGAGCACCATTCCAACATCGTGCCGTGGCATTTCCTGCGCGAGCGGCAGGGTGCAGTGATCAAATGGGCGCCGGTCGACGACGAGGGCCATTTCCTTATCGACGAGTTCGAGAAGCTGTTGACGCCGCGTACCAGGATGGTCGCCATCACCCACATGTCCAACATGCTGGGTACCTTGGTTCCAGTGAAAGAGGTCGTCCGGCTCGCTCACGCGCGCGGCATTCCGGTGCTGATCGACGGCGCCCAGGCGGCCGTGCATCTCGACATCGACGTGCAGGATATCGGCTGCGATTTCTACGCTTGCACCGGTCATAAGATTTACGGCCCGACCGGGATCGGCGTGCTCTACGGCAAATATCAGCACCTCGACGCGATGCCGCCGTTCAACGGCGGCGGCGAGATGATCCGCGAAGTGTCCGAGGACCGCGTCAGCTACGGCGAGCCGCCGCACAAGTTTGAGGCCGGCACGCCACCGATCGTTCAGGCGATCGGGCTCGGCGCCGCCATCGACTATGTGAATTCGATCGGCAAGGCGCGCGTCCACGAGCATGAGGCCGGGCTGATGCGCTACGCGCACGATCGGCTCGGCGAGATCAATTCGCTGCGCATTTTCGGCACCACCGGGGACAAGGGGCCGATCGTGTCGTTCGAGATGAAGGGCGCCCATCCGCACGACGTGGCGACCATCATCGATCGTTCCGGCGTCGCGGTCCGTGCCGGCACCCATTGCGTCATGCCGCTCTTGGCGCGGTTCGGCGTGTCGGCCACCTGCCGGGCCTCCTTCGCCATGTACAATACGCGCCAGGAGATCGATTGCCTGGCGCAGGCACTCATGAAAGCCCAGGACTTCTTCACATGACCGAGGAAGCAAAACCCGGCGCAGAGAGCATTGCCGTTACGGAAACCGAGGAACGGCCGGCCGCGATTCCGGCCGACGAGATGGGACGGTTGACCGACGACATCGTCAGCGCGCTCAAGACCGTCTATGACCCGGAAATTCCCGCCGACATTTATGAGCTGGGCCTGATCTATAAAGTCGACATCGGCGACGACCGCATGGTCAACATCGACATGACGCTGACAACGCCGAATTGCCCATCGGCTGCAGAGTTGCCGGCGCAAGTGGAGAACGCGGTTGCCGGCGTCAGCGGCGTGCGCGAGGCCAAGGTGAACATCGTCTGGGACCCGCCGTGGGACCCGAGCCGCATGTCGGACGAGGCCCGTACCGTCCTCAATATGTGGTGAGCATCGATGGGCGCGTTGCGCGGCGCGCAGCGGCGTCTTAGATAAATGAGTGAAGTCATTAGGATTCTTGAGTTATTTTAATCCTAGCAACGGTCGCCCCAACGCGGGCGCAAGGAGATGAAAGCAATGGCCGCTTCCCGGCCGAGACCTCAGGTGATGCGGCTCACGGATGCCGCCGCGGAGCGCATCAAGGCGGTGATGGCGAAGGCCGATCATCCGATCGAGGCGGTGCGCGTCGGCGTCAAGAATGGCGGTTGCGCCGGCATGAGTTACTTCATGGAATATGCCGACACGATCAATCCGCTCGATGAGGTGATCGAGGACAAGGGCGTGCGCATATTGGTCGATCCGAAGGCGGTTCTGTTCCTGCTCGGCACCGAGATGGACTACAAGGTCGAGAAACTGTCGGCGCAGTTCGTGTTCAACAACCCCAACCAGACCGCGGCCTGCGGCTGCGGCGAGTCGGTACAGATCGAGCCGGCAACCGGCGTGTCCACGGCGGACGCGCGCTGATCGGGATACGCTCATTTCCCGCGCGAAGGCGGGGCACAGAGCAATCGATCTACGCCACCTGCGCCGCTATCGGCGCATGGCCGCCGGCTTCGACCTCGGGGTCGGCTTCGCAAACCACGCGATTGCGGCCGTTGCGCTTGGCGGCATAAAGGCATCTGTCGGCGCGCTCGAGCAAAGACTGCGGCGTATCCTGCGGATTGAGCACCGCCGCGCCGATGGAGATCGTCACCCGGCCGAGCCGCTCGCCGGTCGATCGCTTCACCAATTCCTTGGTCATGACGGAGCGGCGAATATGGTCGGCGACAGTGATCGCCGATTGCAGGGTCGTGTTCGGCAGCGCAACCGCGAATTCCTCGCCGCCGTAACGCGCGGCGACGTCCTGACCTTTGACGTTTTGCTTGACCGACAGGGCGACAAGCCGCAGCACCTGGTCGCCGGTGAGATGGCCGAATTTATCGTTGAAGCTCTTGAAATGGTCGATATCGGTCATCAGCAGCGTAAGCGGCTCTTTCTTGAGCTTGGCATCGGTAATCGCCTGATCGAGCGCGACATCGAAGTATTTGCGGTTGGACAGCGTCGTGAGCGGATCGGTGAGGCTCTCGGAGCGCGCAAGCTCTAGATTCTTTTGAAGCTGCTCGATCTCCTGGCGCGAGGTCGACAGTCTGGCTTCGAGCTTCTTGTTGTTGGACTCCATCTCTTTGGTGACATAGACGAGACGCTCGATGACCAGTCGCAGCGCCTCGCTATCCTTCGCTCCGGCGAGTTTCTCGCTCGCTTCCGCCAGGCTTTCAGAATAGCTCGTCGCGGTGCCGGCGGCGGCGCCGATCATGTCCAAGACTTGCTTGATTTCGTCGAGCGCGCGCGCGTTGACCGAATCGAGCCGTTCGCCGATCCGATTCGTCGCGATATAATTGGTGTAGATCTGCTCGAGTTCAGCTTCGGTCAGCGTGCCGTTTTGCTCGATCGTTTTGTTGATGATTTGGTTGAGCGCCTGATTGTAGCCGGTCGCGTAGTTGTACCAGACCTCGAAATTTCGCGGCGACGCGAGCAGCGACAGGGCCTTGATCTGGCCCAGTGCAATCTCGGCGAAGGCGAGCGTTCGCTCGTGCTCGGTGCGAGCCGCGTCCATCAATCGTCTCCAATCGCTTGGAAAATGTCGACGTTTCTTCTGACAGCGAGGAGCCGTCGCGATTTCACGCCGAAACTTAGGAGATAGCGATGAAGGACCGGTAAATAAGACATGCCGATCGCCGAACGCTTGTCAGGAAAAACCTTACGGTAGTGCCGCGCCCCGCGATAATTTCTGCGGCTATGCTTTGAGCGTCACCGGCCGCAACAAAAATGCCGGTAAGTGCGATGCGTCGCTGTCGTCGGCGCGCAGCGGCGTCGGCGGCGCTGTGCGGCGCGGCCGCGTCTCATCGGCTGCGGCGACGGAAACGGCCGGGGGATGGGCATGGCGCGGATCGTCCTGGCGATGATGATTCTGGCGAGGACCGCTACCCTGACGGTGACCGTTGCGGCGATGACCGTCTTGCCGCCCGCGGTGGTGTTGCCGAGCCGCATGGCGTTGCGGGGAGTCGACTTGCTCCTGCTCCGCGGGGGCGGCGCCGGGCGGCTCGCCCATCCACGGAATGGTCTGACCGATGAGCTTTTCGATGGCGCCGACCGCCTTGGTGTCGATTGCGCCTGAAACGATGGTGATGGCGGTGCCGCTCCGTCCGGCACGGCCGGTGCGGCCGATCCGGTGGACGTAGTCGTCGGGGTGATGCGGCACGTCGAAATTGTAGATGTGGCTCACGTCCGGAATATCGAGGCCGCGGGCGGCGACGTCGGATGCGACCAGCAACGTCACCTCGCCCTTGCGGAATTGTTCGAGCGCGGCCGTGCGCGCCGGCTGGTCCATGTCGCCGTGGAGCGCCTGCACCGAAAAGCCGTGGCGGGCGAGCGAGCGATGGAGCGTCGCAACCTCGCGCTTGCGATTGCAGAAGATGATGGCGTTCTTCATGCCTTCGGCGGAGCGGATCAGGCGGCGCAGCGTGTCGCGCTTGTCATGGGACTCGCGTCCCGACTTGACCAGAAGCTGGGTGATCGCCGCCACTGTGGTGGCGGGCCGGGAGACTTCGACGCGGACAGGATTGCTCAGGAATTGTTCGGTGATGCGCCGGATTTCCGGCGGCATGGTCGCGGTGAAGAACAGCGTCTGCCGGGTGAACGGCACCAGCTTGCAGATGCGCTCGATATCGGGAATGAAGCCCATGTCGAGCATGCGGTCGGCCTCGTCGATGACCAGGAGTTCGACGCCGCTGAGCAGCAGACGGCCGCGCTCGAAGTGATCGAGGAGGCGGCCGGGCGTTGCGATCAGCACGTCGACGCCGCGCATCAGCTTGGAATCCTGATCGCCGAAGGAGACGCCGCCGATGATCAGCGCGACGTTGAGCTTGTGGTTGGCGCCGTACTTGGCGAAACTTTCCTCGACCTGCGCCGCGAGCTCGCGCGTCGGCTCAAGGATTAAAGTGCGCGGCATGCGCGCGCGGCCGCGGCCTTGTTCCAGCATCGTCAGCATCGGCAGCGTGAACGCCGCCGTCTTGCCGGTGCCGGTCTGCGCGATGCCAAGCACGTCGCGCCGGGCGAGCACGTGGGGTATGGCCTGATCTTGGATGGGAGTGGGAGTTTTGTAACCGGAGGCCGCTACGGCGGCGAGAACCTTATCGGACAAACCGAGATGAGAAAACGACATAAACCCTCATTGAAGACCCCCCTGAATTTCAATGAACGAAGCGGCAAAGTGCGCAGGGCGGTCGAATCTGCCTTGCATTCGTTGCGCGAAACATAGGGTCGAATGGCTGAAAGTCAACCTGCAATGACCCGTCGCGCCGCTCTAAGTTGAACGGATTCCTTCACTTTTTCTCGATGCTGTACCTCGTAGCGGCGGCCGGTCGTTTCGGCCGGTTTCACTGGATGAGCGAGGGTCCAGTGCAATTGCCGCAGGGGAGGGCGCACGCCGCCCGACTGTGCTAACGGTCCGCAATTGCGCGCCATCAAGCGCAGCGGAGGATTGCCCATGAAGTCTGGTTGTTTCGCACGTCTGCCGCTTGCGGCAGCGATGGCCGCGCTGACGCTCCTTGCCGCGGCGCCGTCGCCGGCGCGCGCGCAGAGCGATTATCCGAACCATCCGATCCGCATGATCGTCGGTTTCGCGGCCGGGGGCGGCAACGATATTTTCGCCCGGCTGGTCGGCGCCAAGCTCTCGGAAATCCTTGGCCAGCCGGTGGTGATTGAAAACAAGCCGGCGGCCGGCGGCCGGCTTGCGGCCGAATATGCCTCGCAGCAGGCGCCGGACGGCTATACGCTTCTGGTCGGCGCCTCCGGCATGATGTCGATTGCGGCGGCAATCTATCCCGATCTCAAATACCACCCGACCAAGTCGTTCGTGCCGCTCTCGATGATCGCGAGCTTTCCGCTGATCATGGTGATCGCCGCTGATCAGCCCGCCAACAACGTGAAAGAGTTCGTAGCGTGGGCGAAGCAGCATCCCGACAAGGCGAATTACGCGAGCTCGTCGCCGGCTTTCACCATCACCACCGAGCTCTTGAAGCTCAGGTCCGGCATGCCCGGCACCATGATCCCGTACAAGAGCAGCAATGAGATGATTCTCAGCGTCATCCAGGGCCAGACCACGACGACCATCGCCGACGGCCCGCCCACGGTGCCGCAGGTCAAGGCGGGCAAGGTCAAGGCGCTGGCCGTCACCGGGGCGGAGCGCTCGCCCGAATTGCCCGACACGCCAAGCATGGCGGAGGCGGGCTTCCCCGGCGTCGACGTTCACCTCTGGAGCGGCGTGTTCACGCCGAAGGGCACGCCGGCTCCGGTCGTTGCCAAGCTCGAAAAGGCGCTGAGCGAGGCCATCCGCGATCCCGGCGTGTCGGCCAAGCTCAAGGCCATGGCGGTCAATCCCGGCGGCGGTCCGCCCGAGGACTTCAGGAAGATCATCGATGCCGACATTCTCAAATTCGGCGAAGTGGTCAAAGCGGCGAATCTGAAATTCGAGCAGTAGCGGGACCAGCGACGTCCCGCGCACTCCAGCTCAGCCTTAAAAGCCTACTGCGACGCAGCCGCAGCGCGTTCCGCCTTCTCGTCTTCGGCAGAGGGGAACGCCATGCCGGACATCGGCTCGACCCAGACCAGGTGATCGTGCACCTCCTTCACGCCGGCGACGTTTTCCGCCACGACGATGAGGCCTTCCCGTTCACGCTCGTCAGTGATCACGCCCCAAAGCTCGGCGACGCCGTTGCGGACCACAACGTTGATGCGCGGCGCCCAACCCTCTTTTCCGATCGCCGCCAGGATTTTGTCGCGAATGGACCAGTCTGGGCCGGACGTTTCGGTATCGCGGGCGAGGCTTGCCAGTGCGTGCATCAGATTGGCGCGGCTGACAATGCCGACCATCCGGCTGCCGCGCATGACCGGCAGCCGCTTGACGTGATGCTTTTCCATCAGCTCGACCACCTTCTCGAGCGAATCGTCTTCGGCGACCACGCGCGGGTCGGGCGTCATGACCTCTTCGACTTTTCGCCCCGAATTGTGGACGTATTCGTCCGCGAGCTTTCCGGGACCGACGATGAATTCCAGCCATTTCGGCCGGCGCCGCTGCGTCCCGAGCTCGGAGCGGCGCAGAAAATCGCCTTCGGTCACGATGCCGACCAAGTCACCTTTGCTGCTCACCACGGGGAGACCGCTGATCCGGTTCTGCAACATCAAGCGCGCGGCCTTGAGCACCGGCTCCGTCGCTTGGACCGAAATAACGTTTTGCGTCATGACATCTTTGACTTGCATGGCCGTTCTCCCAGGTTCGTATTTTCGCCGCCTTGCCGGCGAATTCAGCCGCTCATGCGGTTAAGCGCGCCGCGATTTCGCAGCACGATACGCCGCGACGTGGGAATCCCGATCGCTGCCGCGGTCTCCAGCGACGTCAGTGTTCGCGATACCGTTTCGATGGTCAACCCGAGGTAATCGGCGATGTCTTGGCGCGACATCGACAGCTCTACGGCGTTGCTTGCCGGCTCCCGTTCCGCCATCTCCAGCAAAAAGCTCGCGACGCGCTCCTGCGCACTCTTGATGAGAAGCAGGATGCGCTCTTGAACCCGCTGCAATTCGCGGCCGGTCTGAGCGAAGAGCTGCTGTGCGATCGAGGCATCGCGGGCCGCCACCGCGTCCAGCGCGCTACGCTTGACCACCAGCACTTTTGTATCGGTCATAGCTTCGGCCGAAAGCGCATGCGCGTCGGCAAATTCCAGGCCGAAGATATCACCGGGAAGGTAAAAGCCGCCGATCTGGCGGCGCCCGTCGCCGAGAATTTTGTAGGTGCGCACCGATCCGCTGACCACCTTGTAGAGAAATTCCGCTGGTTCGTTCTCGCCGTAAATCTCGACATTGCGCGGATAGGACATCGTGGCGCCCATGAGGCTGATCGTATCGGCGAGCGGATCGCGCACCCGGACGGCGTCACACGCCCGGCTTGACGGCAGCGATACGCCGCGAAGCTGCGGAACGAAACGGTGGGATTGTCCGGTTGTCATTGTGCGTGTATCGAGCATGGCTTTTGTCCTCCAAGGATGTCACCATCATCGATATTCGCCGCACGGCGATTGAGAAATTCAGGTAATCTCCATAAGGGATAGCCCTTAGGGGCCGCGCCGGGTCACCGGCGCAGGAAATCCTCGCGAGATTCAAGACCGAACCGCATAAACGAGCGTTATTCGGATGGCAGAAGTCGCGCCGCACGCGCAGTCGGCAGTTTCCACAGGGCGGTGGACGTTTTCCGCCTCGCACACAATTGTCATGCAATACGGCATCGCTGCCCTGGCGATCGCCGTCGCGCTGGCCATCCGCCTGGCATTGGCCTCGGTCCTCAGCGGGCAGGCCTCTTACCTGTTTTTCATTCCCGCCATTCTGATCGCCTCGGCTATCGGCGGCTGGGGCCCGGGACTATTCGCCACCGTGCTCGGTCTGGCGCTCGGCATATTGCTGGTCGTCGACGAGCGTGCGGTCGCGGCATCGGACATTATCGACGCTGTCGCATTTGCCTTGGTTGGGCTTGGAGCCTCTTGGCGGGGCGAATTGCTGCGAAGTTCGCGGCGCGCCGCTGCGGCCAACGCCGAGGTCGCCGAGGCGCGTGCGGCCCACGTCGAATCCATTCTCAATAGCGTCCCCGACGCCATGATCGTCATCGACGAACGCGGCAGGATGCAATCGTTCAGCGCGGCGGCGGAGCGGCTGTTCGGCTATAGCGCCGCGGAGGTTCGGGGCGAGAACGTCAAGCTTTTGATGCCGAAGCCCTATCGCGAGGATCACGACGGTTATCTCAATCGCTATATTCGGACCGGTGAGCGCCGCATCATCGGCATCGGCCGCGTCGTAGTCGGGCAGCGGCGTGACGGCTCGACCTTTCCGATGGAGCTTGCCGTTGGCGAAATGCACGTGCGCGATCAGCGCTTCTTCACCGGCTTCATTCGCGACCTGACCGAGCGCCAGCAGACCGAGGCGCGCCTTCAGGAATTGCAGGCCGAGCTCGTCCATATCTCGCGGTTGACCGCCATGGGCGAAATGGCGTCGGCGCTGGCGCATGAACTCAACCAGCCGTTGTCGGCCATCGCCAACTACATGAAGGGATCGAGCCGGCTGCTCGAAGCCAGTACCGAGCCGCGCGCAGCGGATCTGCGCGATGCCATGGACAAGGCGGCGCAACAGGCCCTGCGCGCCGGCGACATCATCCGTCGGTTGCGCGCTTTCGTCGCCCGCGGCGAGACCGAGCGGCGCGTCGAGGACGTGAAGAAGCTGATCGAAGAGGCGAGTGCCCTGGCCTTGGTGGGCGCCAAGGACAAGGGCATTCACGTGCGCTTCGCGTTTGCTCCGGGTGTCGACTTCGTGCTCGCCGATAAAGTCCAGATTCAGCAGGTTCTCCTCAATTTGATCCGCAACGCCATCGAGGCCATGGAGGATGCGCCAAAGCGCGAGCTGGTCATTTCCGCGACGACGGCTCCTGCGGATATGATCGAGATCAGCGTTGCCGATACCGGCTCGGGGATCTCGCCGGAGATCAGTGCGGAACTGTTTCAACCCTTCGTCACCAGTAAGCGCCACGGCATGGGCGTCGGCCTTTCGATCTCGCGCACGATCATCGAAGCCCACGGTGGCGCGATCGCACCCAGGCCCAACCCCGGAGGCGGCACCGTGTTCACCTTCACCCTGCCTGCCGTGCATAAGGAGGAAGCCGGCGATGCCGACTGAAAACGGCGTTGTCTATGTCATCGACGACGATGATGCGCTCCGCGAGTCGCTCATATTCCTGCTCCGCTCGGCCCTGATCGAGGTGCGCGACTATGCCTCCGCGGCGGCGTTTCTCGACGCGCTTCCCGATTTCGGGGACAGTTGCTGCGTCGTCACCGACGTGCGCATGCCGGGCGTCAGTGGGATCGATCTCCTGAAACGGCTCAGGGAACTCAAGGCCACAGCGCCCGTCATCGTGATGACCGGCCATGGCGATGTGCCGCTCGCGGTTGAGGCCATGAAAATCGGCGCAATCGACTTCCTCGAGAAACCCTTCGACGACGAGGTGCTTTTGGCGAGCGTGCGTTCGGCGCTCAAGCAGCAGGCCGGAGAGCGCCAGCGACATTCCGAGCGCGCCGAGATCGACGGCCGGCTGGCGGCGCTCTCTAACCGCGAGCGCGACGTTCTCGTTGGCTTGGTCGCCGGTCACGCCAACAAGCAGATTGCGTTTGATCTCGGCATCAGCCCGCGCACCGTCGAAATCTACCGATCGAATCTGATGGACAAGATGCAGGCGGGAAGCCTGTCTGATCTGGTTCGCATGGCGCTGATCGCTGGGATCGTGGGAAGCGAATAACGCTCTCGCGCTAGCGACGCGGCCGTTGGTCCGGCGCTACTTGCCGGGCTCCTGGCCGCCGCTTTTTGATCCCGACAAATCAATCGTGACGCGGCATTGCGGACAATTGAAAATGTCGTCGCGCGGACGATCCGGACGCGATCTGGTGCCGAGCATGGTCGTGCCGCAGATCGGACAGTTTCGAGGCCTCTGCGGAGGTTCGCGATTCTGCGTGGTCATGGAAGCCGATCGATGCGGCTCGCCGGTATCGGAACGAGCTTCATGGCGGTGCCGCTCAGGCGGCGCGCCTTTGCGGAATTTCATGGTTCTCGAGCACGACGGTTGCCGCCGCGGTATTGGAAATCGGGATGTGATAGTTGCGGTGTACTTCGGACACGTTCCCCGTCAGCGCGCCGCGCATCGCCATCCAGTTGAGAAACTCCACGCCCTGCGCTCCGGCCTCTTCCACCCAATCGTGGATCGAATAGCGCGCCAGCGTTTCGGGCTCGCCGACGAGTTTGTCCATGCAGAACTGGTCGAATTCCTTGTTGATGAAGCCCGCCCGCTTGCCATCGAGCTGATGCGAGAGTCCGCCAGTGCCGACGATCATCACGCGCAGGTCGTGCGGGTAAGACTCGATGGCGCGGCCAATCGAGCGGCCGAGCTTGAGACACCGGGCCAGCGAGGGCAGCGGATGCTGCACGGTATTAATCGATATCGGAACGATCTTCACCGGCCATTTCTCGCCGGGCCACATCAGCGCCATGGGGATGGTTACGGCGTGGTCGACGAGCATGTCCTGGCACATGGTAATGTCGAACTCGTCGGCGACCAGAGCGTTGATCAGGTGCCACGACAGCGCCGGATCCCCCGCGATCGCCCGCGATACCGGAATGCCCCAACCTTCATCCTCGTTGCGATACTCGTTCGCCGCTCCGACCGCGAAGGTCGGCAGCTTGTCGAGAAAGAAATTGAGGCCGTGATCGTTGTAGAAGACCACGGCGACATCTGGTTTCTCGCGGGCGAGCCAGTAATGGACATAGTCGAAGCCGCGGAAAAATGGCTTCCAGTACGGATCGTTTTGTTTCTTTTCCGCAATCGCCTTGCCGATCGAAGGAACGTGCGTCGTCGCGACGCCGCCTATAATCCGGGCCATGATTACCTCCCCGCCCCGGCGAGCTTCGCCTTGAATTCATCGACTGTTGTGCCGGTCTGCTGGGCGCCGATGTCCTGGACATTCAGGCCGAATATTCCGGCAAGTTTCGCCAAGTAGTAGACGTTGCCGCCGGTCTCGATCATGCGCAGGACATCGCGGCTCTTAACCGCCGCGCATTGTTCGGTGTTGAGGCCGAATTTGCGGCAATAACCATCCTCGTCCGCCAGAAAGGCTGCACGGTTTGCCGCGCTGTTGAATGAGAAGCACATGCGATTGAGCGCATAGCCTTTTTGCGCCTGTACGCCGTCGAACATGATCGTTCCCGCGATGTCCTGCTCCATAGGTCGGTTCCTTTTGCCGGCTAATGAAGCGACGACGCCTTGGCGTCGGCTTGCGGCCCCGCCTGGCGCCCGGCATCCGCGGCGGCGCGCTCAAGCACGCGAATGCCGCTCTGGGTGCGGGATTTGTCGGTGTGGCTAAGCTTCCTCGTTCGATACTCCCCCCACGCCAGAACTGCACCAAAGATCACGAAGGCACAGACAGCCGCGGTGAGAAAGATGATATTCGACGTCGGCATGGCAACCTCCCTTTCTTTTGTATTCTTTATGCAGAGGAGAGAGCGTGGCTTTGATTTGGATCAAAGCCGGGCAGCGTTGCCGGCAGTGTGGGCTGGTGTTGTGTCGCTCGCCGGCTTGGGGCCGGCGCCGCTTGGAAGGATGCGATGCCGGCAAAAGCGCGGCGGCCGCGGTGGTCTAGGCAGCCGCCGCGATGCGCGGTCGGCCAGCGGCTAAAATTCGCGACCAATCAGGCGGTCGAGCGAGTATCGTCCGCCGCCGCGCAGGAAGATGGCGAGCGCGATGATGCCCATGAAGAGGGCATATTCCATGCCGCGCTTGCCCCACGACCAGTTGGGGTAGAGCACCGCGAAGCTGATCACTGACATTTCCACGACAAAGGCCGCGGCGACGGCGCGCGTGAACAGCCCTGCGGCGAGCATCAGCCCGCCGAAGAATTCGAGCGCGCCGATGCCATAGGCCCAGGCCAGCGGATAGGCCCAGCCGAAATTGACGAAATTGCGCGAAGCGGCAACGGCGTCGTTACCGAACAGTTTTGCGTAGCCGTGTGGCACCAGGATCAAGCCGAGCGCAACGCGAATCAGCGTGTAGGCGAGCGGCGCAAGCTTCTCATAGAGTGGCGCCACGGCCGGCACGAATAGCGATCTGCGATCAATGTCGATATCCGGTGTGGTCGGCATGGCTCGCTCCCCTGGCTAGGGCGATCCTAGCGAATTTTTCTCGGAGTCAGTTGCGTCACAATGTCGGGGGTGGCGGTCGAAACCAATTGTCACCGACAGTGCGCTTCTGCTGGACATTCACTACCGTCGCTGTTCCGCCTCCCCTCTGCAGCAGGGGAAGCCGAAACCTCTCAAACGTCCAGAGACGCCTCATCTGCGAATTCGGCGCGCTCCTGGATGAACTCGAAGCGCGCCTCCGGCTTGGTGCCCATCAGCCGCTCGACGGATTTTTCCGTGGCTTTCTGCTCGTCCGCGACGAGCACGATCCGAAGCAGCGTACGCTTCTTGGGGTCCATGGTGGTTTCCTTGAGCTGGGCCGCCATCATCTCGCCCAGCCCCTTGAAGCGGCTGACCTCGACCTTGGCGTTGGCGTGGAATTCCTTCTTGAGGATTTCGTCGCGGTGCTTGTCGTTGCGGGCGTAGAAATTCTTGCCGCCGTGGCTGAGCCGGTAGAGCGGCGGCACGGCGAGGTAAAGGTGACCGCTATCGATGAGGTGCGGCATCTGCCGGTAAAAGAAGGTGATCAGCAGTGAGGCGATGTGGGCGCCGTCGACGTCGGCGTCGGTCATGATGATGACGCGGCCGTAGCGCAGGTCCTCGTCGCGATAATGCGCGCCGGTGCCGCAGCCGAGCGCCTGGACCAGGTCGGCAAGCTGCTGGTTCTGCGCCAGCTTGTCCTTGCCGGCGGAGGCGACGTTGAGGATTTTGCCGCGCAGCGGCAGCACTGCCTGGCTTGCCCGGTCACGCGCCTGCTTGGCGGAACCGCCGGCGCTGTCGCCTTCGACAACGAACAACTCGGCGCCGTCAGCCGCAGTGTTGGTGCAGTCGGCGAGCTTTCCCGGCAGCCTCAGCTTTCGCACCGCGCTCTTGCGGGCGATGTCTTTTTCCTGTCGGCGGCGGAGCCGTTCCTCGGCGCGCTCGACGACGAAGTCGACGAGCTTGTTGGCTTGCGTCGGATTGCCGGCGAGCCAGTGATCGAATGGGTCCTTGATCGCCTGCTCGACGATGCGTTGCGCCTCGGCGGTGGCGAGGCGGTCCTTGGTTTGGCCCTGGAATTCCGGTTCGCGGATGAACACCGACAGCATTGCGCCGGCGCCGGTCATCACGTCGTCAGACGTGATCGCGGCGGCGCGCTTGCCCTGGCCGACGCGCTCGGCATGATCCTTGAGCCCACGCGTCAGCGCGGTGCGCAGGCCCGATTCATGGGTGCCACCGTCGGGCGTCGGGATGGTGTTGCAGTAGGAGTTGAGGAAGCCGTCGGCGTCGGCGGTCCACGCCACCGCCCATTGCGCCGCGCCATGGGTGCCGGTTTTTCCGGCGCTGCCGGTGAAGATTTCGGGATGGACGAGGGTCGCCTCCCTGAGCGTCTCGCCGAGATAGTCCTTCAGTCCTTCCTCGAAGTGGAAGGTCGCCCGCTCAGGGACGTCGTCGGCGTCGTGCAGCAGCGCTTTGGCGCACGACCAGCGGATTTCGACGCCTCCGAATAAATACGCCTTTGAGCGCGTCATCTTGAACACGCGCTCGGGCTTGAAGGCGGCCTTGGGCCCGAAGATTTGCGGGTCGGGATGGAAGCGCACGCGGGTACCGCGCTTGTTGGGCGCGCGGCCGAGCTTTTGCAGCTTGCCTTTCGGCTTGCCGCGCTCGAACGCCATGTGGTGGTGCTGCTGCTCGCGCCAGACATCGACCTCCATACGGTCGGAGAGCGCATTCGCCACCGAGACGCCGACGCCGTGCAGGCCACCCGAGGTCTCGTAGACTTTGGAGTCGAATTTGCCGCCGGCGTGCAGCGTGCACATGATCACTTCGAGCGCCGACTTGCTCTTGAATTTCGGATGCGGATCGACCGGAATACCCCGGCCGTTATCGGTGACGGTGACGAAGCCGCCGGCCTCCATCTCGACCTCGATCCAATCGGCATGGCCGGCGAGCGCCTCGTCCATGGCATTGTCGATGACTTCGGCGAACAGGTGGTGCAGCGCCTTCTCGTCGGTACCGCCGATATACATGCCGGGCCGCCGGCGCACCGGCTCGAGGCCCTCGAGCACCTCGATGTGCTTGGCGGTGTAGCCGCTTTCGCCGGCGCTGCGCGCCGAGGGTCCGCTCGCGCGCCGCGCATTGCCGCGCCGCGCCTCCGGCACGCTTGAGAATAGATCGGGCGTTTTCGACGATTTTGCTGCTTTTCCCACGGCCCATCTCATGTGGCGATTCGCCGTTCTGCGTGCAACGAATCGATCTCGAACTATGCCACGCGGGTAGCAAAAGGATGAACCAAGGCGTCGCAGGCGCGAAGTGCGAGCCCTGCCGGCCGTCGAACGCCTTATTGCGAAGCCTGATCATGGTGTTCAGCGTGCCTGCTGATCAAACGGTTGAACTTGTCCCGCGTGAGGCCCAAACTGAAGGGTGACATTGACGCTGATCGGCGCCGGCCCTATACCGCGCGCCATGACTGGGTCATTTGCGACCATCGCCGAGCGCCGCCGCCGTATCGAAACGGCACGAGTGCGCGTTCGCACCTAGCGAAATTCTCGTGCCGCCATTTTCGCGGCACTTATCCCCACAGTCAGCCGCGGATTCGGCCCAACGCCTCCTCAAGCGTAAGGTGACGTCATGCCTGCCAAAGCCAAGATCGGCGTGCTCGGCGCCTCCGGTTACACCGGGGCGGAGTTGCTGCGGCTCCTCATCCGGCATCCGCGTGTCGAGATCGTTCTACTCACGGCCGACCGCCGTGCCGGTAAGGCGATGGCCGACGTGTTTCCGCAATTTGCACCCTATGCGCTGCCGACATTGACCGCGATCGAGGGCACCGATTGGAAGGTGGTCGGGCTCGATCTGGCGTTCTGCGCGCTGCCGCACGGGACGACGCAAACGGTCATCAAGGATGTGATGGCGCGCGCCAGGAAGACAAAGGTCGTCGATCTCTCGGCGGACTTTCGCTTGTCGGACACTGCCGCCTATGCGCGCTGGTACGGGCACGCGCATGCCGCCCCGGAACTGCAGACGCAGGCGGTCTATGGCTTGACCGAAATCTATCGGTCGAAGATCAAGGCGGCGCGGCTAGTTGCCAATCCCGGGTGCTACACAACCTGCGCCGAGCTTGCGCTGATCCCGCTCCTGAAAGCCAAGGCCATCGACCCCGACGAGATCGTGGTCGACTCGAAATCCGGCATGACCGGCGCGGGCAGGGCGGCCAAGGAGGAAATGCTGTTTTCGGAAGTGTCCGAAGGCTTTCATGCCTACGGCGTTGGCCACCATCGCCACATGGCGGAACTCGATCAGGAATTCAGCAAGGCGGCCGGCCGCGAGGTGATCGTGACCTTCACGCCCCATCTCGTGCCGATGAATCGCGGTATCCTTTCAACGATTTATGTGCGCGGCCTTAAGGCTTCGCCGCAACAGCTTCACACGCTGCTGTTAAAGGCTTACGCGAAGGAGCCATTCGTCCATGTGCTCCCTTTCGGTGCGACGCCACAGACCCGGCACGTGCGCGGCTCCAACATGACGTTCATCGGCGTCGCCGCCGACCGTATCCCGGGCCGCGCTATCATCATCGCCGCGCTCGACAATCTCACCAAGGGGGCGTCGGGCCAGGCGGTGCAGAACATGAACGTGATGCTCGGCTTTCCCGAAGCCATGGGCGTTGATCAGGTGGCGTTGTTTCCCTGATGCAGCCTTTAGCTTCGCCGGTTCACATCTGACCTGCGACGTCGGGATTGATGGCCTTGGCTGCGGTGATATCGGCGTCGCCGCCAGCCGTGTCGCCGGATTTGCGCTTGGCCATGCCGCGCTCGTAAAGCGCCTTGGCATCATGCGGGTCGAGCCGCAGCGCGGTGTCGAAGTCGGCAATCGCTTTGGCCATATTTCCCATCTGCTGATAGGCCAAGCCGCGACCGTTGAGCGCCGGCAAGTAGTCCCGCAGAAGCGTCAAAGCCTGATCATAGTCTGCGATGGCGCCATCCGAGTCGCCCCGGGCGCGCAAAACATCGCCGCGAAAGCCATAAGCCACGGCGCGGTCGTGCGCGCTTGTTCGCGGCGAGGCGATGACGCGGGTGCACGCGGCGATCGTATCCGATTTCGGTGGTGAGGCACCGCAGATGCCGCGATCGTCGGCTGTTGCGATCGAAACGCTCCCACCGAGCGCGATCCATGCGAGGGCGGTGACGCGCCCGACGTTGAAGATGATCGACCGGTCGCGGCGTACGCGGCTGTTCAATGTGGATCGATCACCAGCCACGGCTAGGTCTCGGCGTTGTGACGCTTCACCGGATGCCGCCAGCGCAAGAGCCGCTCATCGGCCGTGACCAGCGTGGCGCCGAGCGTTATCGCGGTAGCGGCGAGAAGCCGGTCCGCCGGATCGGCGTGAAGGTTTTCCAGTTCACCGGCGAGGACGCAAATCTCGCCGCTCAAGGGCCGCTCTTGGATGCCGGAAGCGAGGATTTTCGAGCGTTGCTCGCTTGCCGACTTCAGGGCGCGTAACCGTCCTTTACTGATCAGCATGGCGATTTCCCAAAAGCTGATGGCGCTGATCACAAGTTCCCCGGCAGCTTGAGCTCTTTCGACGATCGAGGTGCTGCGTTTGCCGAATTTAGTGTTGGTGGTGAACCAGATGGCAACGTGCGTATCGAGTAGGATCACTTGTTGGCTTCCCACTCGACATCAATCGGAGAAATGATGTCGCCCACGATAAAGAGTTCATCCTTGAGGATGCCCCGGGCGCTTTTCTTCTTTGTCATGTGCGGCACCACTTCGGCAATCGGCCTGCCGCGCTTAGTGATGACAACCCGTTCGCGCGTCCGCTCTACCTCGTCGAGGACGGCAAGGCATTTGGCCTTGAATTCTGAGGCTTTGATCATTCGCGACATTCGCGGCCTTCATAACCATGGTCCATGACCATAGTCACATAGCAGCTTATCGCGGGCGTGACAATGATTGTCGATCCGCCCCTGGCTCAATCCCGCGCGCGCACGTAGCTTCCCGGTGCGTCCTCGATCGCCTTGAGCGCGCCTTCCCCGGGGATGCGCGCCGGGACTTCGGTCGGGCCCTGGCGGACGAGCCAAACAAGCCAGTCCGGCCACCATGAGCCCGGATGTTCTTTGGCCTTGGCGAGCCAGCCGTCGATGTCGGCGTTGCGCGGCCGTGGGCCGGTCCAATACTGATACTTGCCCTTGGCCGGCGGGTTGATGACGCCGGCGATGTGGCCGGAACCGGCAACCACGAATTTGACTTCGCCGCCGAACAGTTTGCAGCCGAGCGCGACCGATTTTGCCGGCGCGATATGGTCCTCACGTGTTGCCAGATTGTAGACCGGCACCTTGATGGCCCGCAGATGGATCGGTGTATTGCCAATCACCATTTTGCCTTTGGCGAGGAAATTGTTGAGATAGCAGTTGCGCAAATAGAACGAGTGATTGGCGGCCGGCAGTCGCGTGGCGTCGGAATTCCAGTAGAGCAGATCGAATGGGAACGGCGCCTTACCCTTGAGATAATTGTTGATGACGTAGGGCCAGATCAGATCGTTCGAACGCAGCATGTTGAACACGGCCACCATCGATTTGCTTTCAAGATAGCCGCGCTCGGCCATCTTGTGCTCGATGGCCTCAATCTGCTCTTCGTCGACAAAAACCTTGAGATCTCCCGCATGGGTGAAATCGACCTGCGCGGCGAACAGCGTCGCCGAGACGATACGCTCGTCCTGCCGGGCCGCCATTCCGGCGAGCGTGATTGCGAGCAAGGTACCGCCGACGCAATAGCCGATCGAATGAACCTTCTCCTCGCCGGTGGCCTCCTTGATGGCGTCAAGCGCGGCGAGCGGCCCCTCGTTGATGTAATCGACGAAACTCTTCTGCGCGAGGTGCGCGTCAGGATTGACCCAGGAGATGCAGAACACCGTGAGGCCCTGATCGACGCACCATTTGATGAATGATTTTTCCGGCGTCAGGTCGAGCACGTAGTATTTGTTGATCCACGGCGGCACGATCAGCAACGGCCGCTTGAGCACGGTCGGGGTCGAAGGCGAGAACTGAAGGAGCTGCATGAGCTCGTTCTGAAAGACGACCTTGCCCGGCGAGGTCGCGAGGTTGCGGCCGACCTCGAACATGGAGGCGTCGGACTGCCGAATTTTCAAGTCGCCGCCGCCGCTCTCGATATCCTCGGCCAGCATGCGCATGCCGCGGACCAGATTGTCGGCGTTGCTGAGCATGGTTTCGCGCAGCAGCTCCGGATTGGTCAGCACGAAGTTCGAAGGCGACAGCGCGTTCGAGATCTGCCGCATATAGAACTCGGCCTTTTGCCGTGTGTGCGGATCGAGATTGGCGGCGTCGGCGACAAGCCGGTCGGCCCAGCGTGCGCTCAGGAGATAGGCCTGTTTGAGAAAGTCATAGAACTGATTGGAGGTCCATTCCGGGTCGCTAAAGCGCTTGTCGCCTGGATCGGGAACGGCGACTGGCGGAGGGTCGTCGCCGATAAGCCGCTTCGCCGCCGCCTCGCATAATTCAATAAAGGCCTTGCCGAGCCGGGTCTGGAGTTCGACCGCGCGTTCCGGATCGGAGAGCCAGTATTCCAGCACCTGACCAAGCGTTTTGACGACTTCGCCGACTTCTTCTGCGAACACGGCATCGCGGCGGCCTTCTTCTCGAGGCCTGAGATAGGCCGCCAGCGCTCGTCCGCCTTCCTCGACGATGCGCGCCACGTTGCGCGAAAACTCCTCGACGTTGAGGGCGCCGATCCGCATCGGTTCCTGCGATGGAGCCCGCACTGGCGTTTCCTTGTTCATGGCCGCGGCGCTGCAAATCTCGGGCCTTTCGCCAGAAATGGCCTGCGCCGGCGGTGCGCGCAAGACTTTCCTGAATGTCGCGTGCTTTCGGCCTTACGGCCGGCCGAGAGTGTTGATTGCGGCTGCGATCGACGTCCTCGTTTCGACATATTGGTGACGTAAGTTGATCTTTCGGGTGGGTTCTGAGTAAATCCTCATAACATATTGAGATTTTGAGAATTATCACTCGCGAGATCGCGTGAATCGCAAGCCCGGTCGGGGTGAACCGGAGCGCATCATTCGGCGCGGCAGCTGGGGATTTAAGGTGCGTGTCGATTGGATAATGACGAGGCGTGTCTTGAGTGCGGCGGCTCTCGCCGCCGCAGCCGCGTCGCTCGCTGCCTGTTCGCCTGGAGCCGATTATCCCTCAGTGCTGGATAAGCCGACGCCACGCGCCGACACCATGAGTCCGGACCAGGTGAAGCAGGCGACCGACGCACTCATCTCCGATCGCGAGCATTTGAGCGCGGAAGTGGGAGCAGGGCAGCCTAACGCGACGCCGGGCAATACCGGCGGGGCTACGGTTCAGCCGGTTTCTGCCACCGGCTCAACCCGCACCGCTGGTGCTGCCACCAAGCCGTGATAAAAGCCCGCTCTTAGGCTAAACTGTCGCTGAGATTTTCGAGGGGTTCGTCGACGAGACGCGCCGGGCATCCATGGAAGAATTTTATCGCATCCGCCGGCTTCCGCCGTACGTCTTTGAGCAGGTCAACCGTGCCAAAGCCGCGGCCCGCAACGGCGGCGCCGACATCATCGATCTCGGCATGGGCAATCCCGATCTGCCGGCGCCGGCGCATGTGATCGAGAAACTCAAGGAGACGATCGGTAAATCTCGCACCGACCGCTATTCCGCCTCCAAAGGGATACCGGGCCTGCGCCGCGCCCAGGCTGCTTATTATGCGCGGCGCTTCGGCGTGAAGCTCAATCCCGAAACCCAGATCGTCACCACGCTCGGCTCCAAGGAGGGTTTCGCCAACGTCGCCCAGGCGATCACCGCGCCGGGCGACGTCATCATCGTACCCAATCCCACCTATCCGATCCACGTCTTCGGCTTTCTCATGGCCGGCGGCGCAATCCGCTCGGTTCCGGTTGCGACTGATAGCGGCTTCTTCGAAGCGCTCGAACGGGCCGTGCTGCATTCCATTCCGAAACCCATCGCGGTGGTGGTGTGTTTCCCCTCGAATCCAACCGCGTGTGTCGCCGATCTCGACTTCTATCGCGACCTGATCGCCTTCGCGAAGAAGCACACCCTGTTGGTGCTGTCGGATCTCGCCTATGCGGAGGTCTATTTCGACAACGATCCCCCGCCGTCCGTGCTGCAGGTGCCGGGCGCGATGGATGTCGCGGTTGAATTCACCTCGATGTCGAAAACCTATTCGATGCCGGGCTGGCGCATCGGCTTTGCGGTCGGCAACGAGCGCATCATCGCGGCGCTGGCGCGGGTCAAATCCTATCTCGATTACGGCGCCTTCACGCCGATCCAGGTGGCGGCGACCGCGGCGCTCAACGGTCCCGACGACTGCATCCACGAGATGCGCGCGATCTACAAACGCAGGCGCGATGCCATGGTGGATTCGTTCGCCCGCGCCGGCTGGCAGGTGCCGCCGCCACAGGCCTCGATGTTCGCCTGGGCGCCGATCCCGGAGCCGTTCGGGCCGCTCGGCAGCGTGGAGTTTTCGACGCTCCTCGTCGAGAAAGCCGGCGTCGCCGTATCGCCGGGCGCGGGCTTCGGCGAATACGGCGAAGGCCATGTCCGCATCGCGCTGGTCGAGAACGAGCAGCGCATCCGCCAGGCGGCGCGCAACATCCGGCGCTTTCTTGAAACCGGCCCGGAAATGCTGCACAACGTCGTGCCGCTGGCGACGCGACGTTAGTCGAGCGTCGCTTCCTCCACACTCTGGCGATGCTTCATGTCCGAGCCGCTCAAAGTCGGTCTTGCCGGGCTTGGCACCGTTGGCACGGCCGTGATTCATCTGCTCGAGCGCGGCCGCGACAAGCTTGTGGCACGTTGCGGCCGGCCGATCGAGGTGGTTGCGCTGACCGCGCGCTCGCGCGGCAAGAAGCGTGATATCGATCTGAAGAAATATCGCTGGGCTGCCGATCCGATGACGCTGGCGCGAGATCCCGCGATCGACGTATTCGTCGAACTGATGGGCGGCGCCGGCGACCCCGCCAAGCGCGCCGTCGAATCCGCGCTTGCAGCTGGCAAGCCCGTCGTCACCGCCAACAAGGCGCTGTTGGCGCGGCACGGCCAAAAGCTCGCCGCGCTTGCCGAGCGTAAACGCGTGGCGCTGAATTTCGAGGCTTCGGTCGGCGGCGGCATCCCGATCGTCAAGACGCTGCGCGAAGGGCTCGGCGGCGATCGCTTCACGCGCATCTACGGCATCCTCAACGGCACCTGCAATTACATCCTCTCGCGCATGGAGCAGGATCGGCTTGCCTTTGACGACATTCTCCGCGATGCGCAGCGCCTCGGCTACGCCGAGGCCGATCCGTCATTCGACGTCGAAGGCCACGATACCGCGCAGAAGCTTTCGATCCTCGCGAGCCTCGCGTTCGGGACCAAGCTTGATCCCAGCGCGATTTACGTTGAGGGAATTTCGTCGATCACGCTGGCCGACCTCGATGCCGCGGCCGAGCTCGGCTACCGCGTCAAGCTTTTGGGCGTCGCGGTGAAGACCGAAGCGGGGATCGAGCAGCGCGTGCATCCGACCATGGTGCCGCGCGAAAGCGCCATCGCGCAGGTCATGGGCGTGACCAATGCGGTGACGATCGATGCCGAGGGCCTCGCGCCGATCACGCTGGTCGGCCCCGGCGCCGGCGGCATGGCGACCGCGTCGGCGGTCGTGTCCGATCTCGCCGATATCGCGTGCGGTGTGCGCGTCCCGCCGTTCGGACGTCCCGCCGCGCGCATGACCGCGACCCGAAAAGCGCCGATGCAGCATCACGAAGGCGGCTATTACATCCGCATGCTGGCGCGTGACCGGCCCGGTAGCGCGGCGACCATCGCGCGCCGCCTGGCGCAGCAGAAGATTTCGATCGAATCGATCGTACAGCGACATGGATCGCACGCCGCGGCGCGCTCCGGCCGCTCGGGCGAGCCGGTGCCCGTGATCATGATTACTTACGCGACTAGCGAAGACGCGGTGCGCCGGGCGCTCGTCGCCGTGCGCCGCGACCGTGTAATCTCCGGCCGGCCGCAAGTGATCCGGATCGAGAAGAATTAGGGGAAGCGCGATGACATCGGGCAAAGGTCCGCAGGGCACGCTGATCGAGCGCATGCTTGCGATCGAGATCGCGCGCGTGACCGAGCGGGCCGCGGTCGCCGCGGCACGCCTGCGCGGACGCGGCGAGAAGAACAAATCCGACCAAGCCGCCGTCGATGCCATGCGGCGCGAGCTTGGCAAATTGCCGATCGACGGCACGGTTGTGATCGGCGAGGGCGAGATGGACGAAGCGCCGATGCTGTTCATCGGCGAGAAGGTCGGCACGAAATCCGGCCCCAAGGTCGATATCGCCGTCGATCCGCTCGAAGGCACCACGCTGTGCGCCAAGAATATGCCGGGCGCCATCGCGACTCTGGCGATGGCGCGCGAGGGCGCGCTCCTGCACGCACCCGATATCTACATGGACAAGATCGCGATCGGCCCTGGCTATCCGAAGAACGTGGTCGATCTGGACGCGCCGGCGAGCGACAATATTCGGGCGCTGGCCAAGGCGAAGGGCGTGAAACCCCAAGCTATCACCGCCATGATTCTCGACCGTCCGCGCCACGCCGATCTGATCGCCGGCGTGCGCAAGGCCGGCGGCGCCGTGAGCCTCATCACCGACGGCGACGTCGCCGGCGTCATCCATACCGCGCAGCCCGACAAGACCGGTATCGACATCTATCTCGGCATCGGCGGCGCGCCGGAGGGCGTGCTGGCGGCGGCGGCGCTGCGCTGCATCGGCGGCCAGATGCAAACGCGGCTCATTTTCGAGGGCGACGAGCAACGCGAGCGTGCCGCCAAGATGGGCATCAAGGATCCGCGCAAAATCTATCAGATCGAGGATATGGTGCGTGGCGACTGCCTGTTCGCGGCGACCGGCGTCACTGATGGTCCCATGCTGCAGGGCGTCAGGTTCGGCCATGACGTGATCGAAACCGACACCGTTGTCATGCGTTCGGCGACCGGGACGGTGCGCTGGATCAAGGCCGAGCATCGGCAGCTTGACAAGTTTTGATTTGTCATTGCGAGCCAAGCGAAGCAATCGAGGATTCGCCGCGCAGGCTGGGTTGCTTCGTCGTTGCACTCCTCGCAACGACGGCTGTGTTGTAGTGTTGCCTCGCGGCCGGCACGCGGTCACATGAGCTCAACTTGAATAACCGCCTCTTCCTCGGCGTCGAGAATTCGGCGACCGGACGCGCTTGGCGCGACCGGCTGGACGAGCGCGGCGCCGCGCGCGCGCTGGCGATCGCGCAACGGCACGATTTGCCCGAGTTGCTGGCGCGTATCATTGCCGGCCGCAACATCGAGGTCGACGCGGTCGAGGCGTTTCTCGATCCGACCATCAGGCGCGCGATGCCGGATCCGAATGTACTGACCGGTATGACGGACGCGGCCGAGCGCATTGCCGACGCCGTGGTGCGCGGCGAAAGCGTCGCCGTCTTCGGCGATTACGACGTGGACGGCGCAACCTCCGCCGCGCTCTTGGCGCGTTTCCTGCGCTTCGGCGGCATCGAGCCCATCATTCACATCCCCGACCGCCTGTTCGAAGGCTACGGCCCGAACGTCGAGGCGGTGCGCGCGCTCGCCGCGCGCGGCGCAACGCTGCTGGTGACGGTCGATTGCGGCACGACCAGCATCGAGCCGCTGACGGAAGCCAAAGCGCTTGGTGTCGATGTCGTCGTCATCGACCACCACCAAACCGACGCGGCGCTGCCGCCCGCGGTCGCGGTCGTCAATCCGAACCGTCCGGATGATCTTTCGGGGCTCGGTCACCTCGCCGCCGTCGGGCTTACATTCATGACCGTCGTCGCCGTCAACCGCGTGTTGCGTGCGCGCGCCTTTTGGACTGTCGACCGTCCCGAGCCCGATCTGCTTACGCTGCTTGACGACGTTGCGCTCGGCACCGTTGCCGACGTCGTGCCGCTCATTGGTCTTAACCGCGCCTTCGTCGCCAAGGGTCTGATCGCGCTGCGGCGGCGCGAGCGCGCCGGACATGTGAGCCTGATGGATGTGGCGCGGCTCTCCGGCCCGCCGGAGGCCTGGCACCTCGGCTTTCTGCTCGGGCCGCGCATCAATGCCGGCGGCCGCATCGGCCGCGCCGATCTGGGGGTGAAGCTCCTCATCGAGAACGATCCGATCGAAGCGGCAAAGATTGCAGCCGAGCTCGATCGGCTCAACCGCGAGCGCCAGGCCATCGAGCAGGAAACCGTGGCGCAAGCCGAAGCCGAGGCGATGGCGGCGCTCGGTATCGAGGACAAGGGCGCGGTGGTGGTGACGGCGGCTGAAGGCTGGCATCCCGGCGTGGTCGGTCTCGTCGCGGCGCGGCTCAAGGAAAAATTCGGCCGGCCGGCTTTTGCCATTGCGCTTGAGCCCGGGGGCATCGGCACCGGCTCGGGGCGTTCCATTGTCGGGGTCGATATCGGCCGCGCGGTGCGGCGCGCCGTGGTCGAGGGCTTGCTGGTCAAAGGCGGCGGCCACGCGATGGCCGCGGGCGTGACGCTGCGCAAGGGGGCACTGGCGCCGCTGCGCGCCTTCCTTGAATCGGCGCTCGGTCCTGATGTGGACGTCGCGCGGCGAGCGAACGGCCTCATGATCGACGGCGCGGTCAGCGCTGGGGCGGCGAACCTCGATCTGGTGGCTATGATCGAGCGCGCCGGGCCATTCGGGTCGGGCAACCCGGAGCCGACCATCGTGCTGCCGGCACACACGCTGACCTATGCGGAGGAGGTCGGGCAGGCTCACGTGCGGGCGCGGCTTCGCGCCGCCGACGGCAGCACCGTCAACGCCATTGCCTTCCGCGCCGCCGGCCAAAAGCTCGGCGCCGCGCTCCTCAACAGCCGCGGCCGGCAGGTGCACGCCGCGGGCTCTTTCGCTATCGACCGCTGGCAGGGGGAGGAGCGCGTGCAGTTCAGGGTCACCGACATCGCGGCGGTAAATGGGACGTTCTGATCATTAGCGCTTTGATGGAAGGGCGTTCTGCGGAATGCCGGCGCATCAGGACGCCGCTTACGAAACGGCGGAATCCCCTTGAAACAACAAGGCTATGTGTTATGTGCCTGCGGCCCAGGAGTATCTCCCGATGTCCCCGATGACCCGCCGAGGCGCGTTGCTGCTCGGCGCCGGACTGACCGTCGCGCTCTTCGCCGTCGAGGAAGGCTTGGCGACCCCCGCGGAAGCGGATGCCCAGATCGCCAAATTCACCGACGGCAAAACGGCCGAGAACGGCAAGATCGCCATCGATCTTCCCGACATCGCCGAGAACGGCAACACTGTGCCGCTGTCGATCAAGATCGATAGCGCGATGACGGCGGACGATTATGTCAGCGAAATTCTCGTCGTCGGCGA
>DATJYT010000034.1:0-31705 GCA_035499475.1 Xanthobacteraceae bacterium
CAGGTCGTAGGCCCGCTCGCCGGCAATCTTCACCGCCGAATAGCGTGGCGGAATCTGCTCGATGCTGCCGATGAACCGCGGCAGCAAGGCTTCGATCGCGGACCTTTCGGGCCGCAAATCGCTCGTTTGGACGACGCGGCCTTCGGCATCGTCGGTGTCGCGTTCCTCGCCCCAGCGCACGGTGAAAAGATAGGTCTTGCGACTGTCGACCACGAACGGCACGGTCTTGGTCGCTTCGCCGAGCGCGATCGGCAGACAGCCGGAGGCCAAGGGATCGAGTGTGCCGGCATGGCCGGCCCGTTTGGCGGCGAACAGTCGCTTGATCACTGCGACGGCGTGCGTCGAAGTCATGCCGACCGGCTTGTCGAGCACGATCCAGCCGTGCACGTCGCGTTTTGCGCGCTTCTTGTCGGCTTGCCGGTCTTGCAAGCGCAGCTCTGCATCGACGGCGGACGATGGGTCCGACATTATTCGTTCTTCTCGCCGCTCAGATTGTCGTCATGCGAATCGTCACCGCGCAGATCGCGCTGGACTACAGGCGTTCGCAAAAGCTTCTCGATCCGTTCTGCTTCGTCGAATCGTTCGTCAACACGAAAGCGAATCTCGGGAGCAAATTTTAAGTTAACGCGCCGCGCGATCTCGCCACGGATGTAGCGCTTGTTCCTGTCGAAGGCGCCAAGCACATCCTTCTCGTCGCGTCCGCCGAGAGGCATGATGTAAATCGTGGCGAGCCGCAAGTCGGCGGTCACGCTCACTTCCGGTACCGTGATCATATGCCCTTCGATCACCGGATCGTGGATGTCGCCGCGCGACAGCATGTCGGCGAGTTCGTGACGGATGAGTTCGCCGACTCGGAGCTGGCGCTGCGATCCGCCGGCCGGTTGATCGCGATTGCGACGATGGTGACGAGGCATTTGCAAAACCGAATTTCTTATTGGTCATGCCCGGTCTCTGCCGGGCATCCATGTCTCGATATGGAATTGTCGTTCAAAGGCGTGGAGTGCCGAAACGGACCCGGCCATGAAGGCTAGAGGGTCCGCTGCACGGTCTCCACGCGGTAACACTCAATGATGTCGCCGACTTTCATGTCCTGATAATTCTCGAACGCCATGCCGCACTCCTGGCCGGCGACGACTTCGCGCGCATCATCCTTGAATCGCTTGAGCTGCGAAAGCTTGCCCTGGTGAACCACGACGCTGTCGCGGATCAGCCGGACATTGGCGCCGCGCTCGACAGTGCCTTCGGTCACGCGGCAGCCGGCGACGTTGCCGACCTTCGAGACCTTGAAGACCTCGAGAATGACGGCATTGCCGAGCATGGTTTCGCGCAGCGTCGGCGCCAGCAATCCCGACATTGCTTTCTTCACGTCGTCGACCAACGCATAGATGATGTCGTAGTAGCGAATTTCGATGCCGGCGCGTTCCGCGGCCTCGCGCGCTTCCTTGTGGGCACGGACGTTGAAGCCGATTACGGCAGCGCCCGAGGCCTCGGCCAGCGTAATGTCGGATTCGGAGATGCCGCCGACGCCGGAGAAGATCACGCGGGCCGCGACCTCGTCGGTCGAAAGCTTGTCCAGCGCGCCGACGATCGCTTCGATCGAGCCTTGCACGTCGCCCTTGACCACGAGCGGGAACTCCTTGCGGCCGGACGTCTTGAGCTGACTCATCATCTGCTCAAGCGAGCCGCGCATGCCGGTCTGGCGCGCCGCCATCTTTTCGCGCTTCTGGCGCGCACGGTAATCGGTGATTTCGCGGGCGCGTGCCTCGGTATCGACGACGGCAAGCCGGTCGCTTGCCTCCGGCGTGCCGTTGAAGCCCAACACCTCGACCGGCATCGAAGGCCCGGCCGCGACGACCGAATGTCCGGTATCCGACATCAGCGCGCGCACGCGGCCCCATTCGGAGCCGGCGACGACGATGTCGCCGGGCTTCAGAGTGCCGCGCTGCACCAGCACGGTCGCCACCGGACCGCGGCCGCGGTCGAGCCGTGCCTCGATGACAGTGCCTTCGGCCGGACGATGCGGATTGGCCTTGAGCTCGAGAACCTCGGCCTGGAGCGCAATCATGTCGAGCAGCTTGTCGAGGTTGATTTTCTCTTTGGCCGATACCTCGATTTCCAGCGTCTCGCCGCCGAGCGACTCGACCTGGATCTCGTGCTGGAGAAGCTCGGTGCGCACGCGCTCGGGCTTGGCGTCAGGTTTGTCGATCTTGTTGATGGCGACAATGATCGGCACTTTTGCCGCCTGGGCATGATGGATGGCTTCCACCGTCTGCGGCATGACGCCGTCGTCGGCGGCGACCACCAGCACCACGATGTCGGTGATCTTGGCGCCGCGGGCGCGCATGGCGGTGAAGGCGGCGTGGCCGGGTGTATCGATGAAGGTGATGCGGCCGCCGGACGGCGATGTCACCTGGTAAGCGCCGATGTGTTGGGTGATGCCGCCGGCCTCACCGGCCGCGACTTCGGTCGATCGGATCGCGTCGAGCAACGATGTCTTACCGTGGTCGACATGGCCCATGATGGTGACAACGGGAGCGCGCGGCTCAAGCTTGTCCGGATCATCCGGGGTATCGAACATGCCTTCTTCGACATCGGACTCGGCAACGCGGCGCACGGTATGGCCGAGCTCTTCGGCGATGAGTTGTGCGGTGTCGGCATCGATCGTGTCGGTAATCTTCGCCATATGGCCTTGCTGCATGAGAATGCGGATCACGTCGACGCCGCGTTCGGCCATGCGATTGGCCAGCTCTTGAATTGTGATGGTCTCGGGGATCGTCACTTCGCGCGCAATCTTTTCCTTCGGCTCATCGTCGCGGTGACCTGTCTTTCGCAGCACGCGGCGACGGAATGCGGCGACTGAACGCTCGCGCTCCTCGTCGGCGGACAGGGCGGTGACGAGGGTTAGCCGGCCGCGGCGTTTTTCGGCACCGCCGCGCGGCGCCTTCGGGGCCGGCGCCGGCCGCACGGCAGCGCCGCCGCGACGAGCGCGCGGCGCTTCTTCGTCGTCGGCTTCGAGCACTGGACGTGCGGTGCCCGGTTTTGCCGCCGTGACGTCTTCACCGAAGCGCTTTTTGGCGACCTCGCCGGCCTTGCGCTTGGTCGCTTCGTCATGCTCGCGGCGCTTTTCTTCTTCGCGCTTGCGTGCTTCAGCCGCCATGCGCTCGGCGCGCTCGGCTTCTTCCCGGCTGTGGCGAACGCGGGCTTCTTCTTCGGCGATCTTGCGTTCTTCCGCCTCGCGCAAGCGAGCGTCGGCCAGCGCATGCGCGCGCGCGCTTCGCTCTTCTTCGGTCAACGTGCGTAGCACCAGCCCAGTCGGCTTGGCCGGAGCGGGCGCCGCGGCGGGCGCGGCCGGGGCGGCGCTTGGCGCCCTTGCGGTCGGTGCCGGAGCGCCGCTGCGCTTCGGCGCGATGCTTTGCGCCGGCGCGGCGGCCGGCTCGGCCTTGGGCTCGCCCGGGCCGATGCGACGCTTGACCTTCTCGACCACCACAGCCTTGCTGCGGCCATGGCTGAAGCTCTGGCGCACCACGCCCTGTTCGACGCCGCCGCGCTTCAGCGTCAGCGTCTTGGTCGAGGTCACGCTCAGCTTTTCGCCGCTGTTCTTGGTGGTCTCAGTCATTCGTATCCGTTTCCGTACGCATCACAGTCGCGGCCGGCGTGGTTCGGCCCTGGTCGTCCATATCCGTCTTTGCCCGATCGCCGGTCCGGAACCGTTTAAGACGCCGCAAACGCGCCAGAAACGTCTCGCTCGCAGACCCGGCGAGGACGGCTGCATGTACCACATTTGGGCGCCCCAATGCCAAATCCAATTGGGCCGAGGTCAGGATTTCGATCACATCGACACTTTGCAGCCGCGCCCGGCGCCTGGCCGCGTCAAGCTTTCGAACCCCTTCCGGCGATGCCTCAACGGCGTGGAGGAGGGCAAGCACCTCACCGCGGCCGAGGGACGCCTCGACCTGGGTAAACCCGGTCACCGCCAAACCCGCTTTGCCGGCCATCGCGAGCGCATCAAGGGCTGAGCGCTCCAGCAGGCTGTCGGTGCGGCCAACAAGGTCGCCTCCTATGCGAACATCCCGTTTGAAGCCGCGAGCCAGTGCCTTGCGTTTGATCGCATCACCGAGGGCGTCTTGTGTCGCCGTGACCCAGACGCCGCGGCCCGGAAGCTTGCGCTTGATGTCCGGCACCGCTTCGCCGCCGGGACCAACGACGAACCGGATCAAGTCCGCAACCGGCCGAACGGCCCGCGTCGCTACGCACATACGCTCGCGTTCGCGCGCGCGTGGCCCGTGATCGAGCTCCAGATCATCGCCGATGGCGTGAGGTTGTGTCATGCCGTGGTGCGGCTCCTTCAGGGCTGCGCCTCGGCAGCCGGGGCTTCCTCAACGGCCGGTGGAGCAAGATCGGCCTCGCTGACCCAGCCCGCCTTCAGCCGCGCCTGCATGATGATGGCCTCGGCCTCCTCGCGGGAAAGCTCGAAACCGTCGAGAATGCCGGGCTCGCGCTTGGTCTCGCCGTCCTTGCGTTCGGTCCAGCCGGCAAGGTCGTCGGTCGCGCAGCCGGCCAGATCCTCGACCGTCTTGATGCCGTTCTCGCCGAAGCGGACCAGCATGGCGGTGGTGACGCCCGGCACCTCCTTGAGCGCGTCCTCGACACCAAGCTCGACGCGCTTGGCGTCAAGCTCGGCCTCGATCTTGGCCAGGTATTCGCGTGCGCGATTCTGCAACTCGCTCGCGGTGTCCTCATCGAAGCCTTCGATGCCGGCGATCTCCTTGACGTCCACCAGGGCCAGCTCTTCGACCGAGCTGAAGCCTTCCGAGGCCAACAATTGTCCTATCACCTCGTCGACATTCAACGAGTCGATGAACACGCGCGTGCGGTTCTCGAACTCGGCCTGCCGGCGCTCCGATTCCTCCTGCTCGGTGAGGATATCGATATCCCAGCCGGTAAGCTGCGACGCGAGCCGCACGTTCTGGCCGCGACGTCCGATGGCCAGTGAGAGCTGCTGGTCGGGAACAACCACCTCGATGCGCTCGCGCTCCTCGTCGAGCACGACCTTGGCGACCTCGGCGGGTGCCAGGGCGTTGACCACGAAGGTGGCGATATCGTGCGACCACGGAATAATGTCGATCTTCTCGCCTTGAAGCTCGTTGACGACGGCTTGCACGCGCGAGCCGCGCATACCGACGCAGGCGCCGACCGGATCGACCGAGGAATCGCGCGACACGACCGCGATCTTGGCACGGGAGCCGGGATCGCGCGCCACTGCTTTCACCTCGACAATGCCGTCGTAGATTTCCGGCACCTCCTGGGCGAACAGCTTGGACATGAATTGCGGATGCGTGCGCGAGAGGAAAATCTGCGGGCCGCGCTGTTCGCGCCTGACGTCGTAGATGTAGGCACGGATCCGATCGCCGTTGCGGAACACCTCGCGCGGCAGCATTTCGTCGCGCCGCACGATCGCTTCGCCGCGGCCGAGATCGACCACGACGTTGCCGTATTCGACGCGCTTGACGATGCCGTTGACGATATCGCCGATGCGGTCCTTGTATTCGTCGTATTGCCGGTCGCGCTCAGCCTCGCGCACCTTCTGGACGATCACCTGCTTGGCCGATTGGGCGGCGATCCGTCCGTATTCCAGCGGCGGCAGCTTGTCGGCGATCGTATCGCCGACTTGGGCGGCGGGATGATGCCGGCGGGCATCGTCGAGCGTGATCTGAAACGCCGGATTTTCCACCGTATCCACCACCAGCATGTGGCGTGACAGGTGAAGCTCGCCGCTCTTCGGATCGATCTCGGCGCGTACCTCGGTCTCGCTGCCGTAGCGCGACCGCGCGGCCTTGGCGATCGCGTCCTCCATGGCGCCCAGCACGATCTTTCGATCGATGGCCTTTTCGCGTGCGACGGCGTCGGCGATCTGTAGAAGTTCGAGTTTATTGGCGCTTACGGTCGCCATTCGTCAGTCTCCGTTGGGTTGGATCATCTGCTGGATGTCGGCGTGATCTTGCTCCATCGCCGATTCCAAATGTTTGGACTTGCGTTTCTTGTGACGATAGGGTTTCGCATTATGCCGTGGATGGCGCGCGTTTGAGGCCGGCTCACGCGCTTCACGTTCGCTCTGCTTGCTCCGGCGCAGCGATTCCGCAATCAACTCATCGGTCAGGACCAGCTTGGCGTCGATCATGTCGTCGACGCGCAGCAATACCTCCGCGCCGTCGGCGCCGCGGATGCGCACGCAATCGCCGTCGGTGCCGTCGAGCGCACCACGAAAGCGGCGGCGGCCGTCGATCGGCGCCAGCATCTCGACCTGGGCCACATGACCTGCATAGCGGTCGAAATCGGAGCGCCGCACCAGCGGCCGATCGATGCCGGGCGAAGAAATCTCCAGCCGATAGGCTCCTTCGATCGGGTCGGCGACATCGAGCACCGGTGAAAGCGCGCGCGATGCGGCCTCGCAATCCTCGATGGCCATCGTGCCGTCCGGCCGCTCGGCCATGATCTGCACGGTGCACCCGGCAAACCCGGAGATACGCACGCGCACCAGCCGATAGCCGAGCGAAGCGAGCACAGGCTCGGCGACGGCAGCGACGCGCGCCGCCCGTCCCGGCTCGGTAATCAGCCGCGGTTCCCCCGCGAAATTCGTCAGCTTAGTGTTCATGCTCGCGAACAAACAAGTCCTGCGATTTGCCGCTATTGCGTCTTACTTCCATCTTGGTCCCGGGACTTCGTGGGTGCCGCCCAACACGCGGCCCCAAGTAACAAAAAAGAGCGGGTCCCGGGGGAACCCACTCTCAAATCGTCCGGATTATCCGACCGTTATGAGGTGTCCGTTACAGACAGCGCCAATATAGCCTCTTGTCACGCTGTTGCAAGGCCCGTCGCCCGAAATAGTGCAAGAAATCGCGGGTCGCAGCGGACCGGGATCTGCCGCCTTCTTGCTGCCGCCGCTCAGGTTTCATCGCAAGGTTTCCTTCAGAGTTTTGGAACTAATGTCGGGGACGGGCACCGCAAATTTGCACAATTTTAGAGTTAAATGGATGTGAGGATGGGTGCCGCCATCTCGTTGATCCCCGAGCTCGAAGAGATCGTTCAGCATGGCTCGCGCCAAAAGCGCGTCGCTGCGTTGCAACGCATCACGGCTCTCTTTCTCGACGGAGCCAATCGCTACGGCGACGAGCACGTGGATTTGTTTGATGATGTTTTCAGCCTGCTGATCGAGGAGATCGAGACCCAGGCCCGGGCCGAGTTGTCGAGCCATCTCGCTCCGGTCGAAAATGCACCAGCCAGAGTGCTGCGCACGCTGGCCCGTGACGACGATATTGCCGTCGCCGGCCCGGTGCTGAAGCACGCACCCAAGCTTGCCGAAAACGACCTGGTTGAGGTCGCGCGCACCAAGAGCCAGGCGCATTTGCAAGCGATCGCCACCCGGCCGGCGCTCGGCGAGGCTGTTACCGATATCCTGGTCCGGCGTGGCGACCGGGAAGTCGCGCACCATGTGGCCGAGAACCGAAGTGCCCGCATTTCTCACGCGGGCTTCACTCGATTGGTCAGGCGGGCCGAGGATGATGGGTTGCTTGCCGAGAAAGTCGGTCTGCGGCCGGACATCCCGTTGCCTATGTTTCAGGAGTTGCTGGCCCGCGCCACCGGCGTCGTGCAAAAGCGCCTGCTGGCGTCGGCCGCGCCCGAGGTAAAAGCCAGGGTTTCGGAAGTCCTCGAAAAGGTCGCCAAGGAAGTCGGCGCGCGGGTTGGGCCTCGCGACTACAGCGCTGCGCAGCGTGCGGTTCTGAAGCTCGACCACGACGGCCTTTTGAACGAGACGGCGGTTGCCGAGTTCTGCCGCGACGGCAAATTTGAAGAGACGGCGGTCGGGCTAGCGACGCTTACCAAGGTCCCGGTCAATGTCGTGGATCGGCTCATGAGCGGCGAGCGCCCCGATCCAATCCTGATCCTTTGCAAGGCGCTCGGGTTTGCCTGGACGACGGTCAGAGCAATCATCAAGGTGCGGCCGGACGCGGAAGGCACGTCGAACTACGTGCTGGATGCCGCTTTGAGCAATTACGATCGGCTGTCGGGCCCGACCGCGCAGCGCGTTGTGCGGTTCTGGCAGGTCCGGCAAGGCTGACGATTCTCGCCGGCCGTTTTCACGTTCGGCGAAAGGTCAGGAAGCATGATGCGCGCTGCGCTCGCGCTGCTTTGGCGTGATAGCGGGTGTGGACGAAGCCGGACCAGGGTTTTCGCCAATCGTCCGCAACCAGTGCGGTCCACTCGAAATCTTCCGATCGCATGAAACGTTGCAGCGTCCAGGTGGCGTAGTCCGAAATATCGGTCACGAAGCGTACTTCGCCTCCGGGGCGCAAAATGCGGGCGAGTTGAGCGATCATCGCGTCCTGAATGAAGCGGCGCTTCCAGTGCCGGCGCTTCGGCCAGGGATCGGGGTGGATAAGGTCGATCCGGCTTAGCGACGCCGCCGGAAGCCACGCGATCAGATCGACGGCATCGTCAAAATGCAACCGGATGTTCCGAATGTCGCCCGCTTCGATCGCGGCAAGAGCCTTGGCCATGCCATTGATGAAAGGCTCGACGCCGATAAAGCCCGTTTGCGGATGTTCGCGCGCGGCGGCGATCAAGGATTCGCCGCCGCCGAAGCCGATCTCGAGTCGCATATCGACGACTGGCGATGCGAATAGGGCGCGCAGATCGACGGGTGCTGGGCCGGCGATATCGATCGCCAGTCGCGGCAGCAAGCTCTCGATCAGCCGCGCCTGGTGAGGGCGCAGCTTGTGGCCCTTGCGCCGTCCAAAGAACGCGCGTTTTCGATCGCTGTCCGGACCCATCTCTCGGTAAACGGAGGGGGCAGAGGAGAGCAAGTCAATATCGCCCGCCGCCGGGACGCAATGGCGAAAAGAGCTCGGCTTTTCAGCGCAATGCGCGCTTGAGCGGATCGGCGAGGTCGGTGCGCTCCCATGAGAAGCCGCCGTCCTTCTCAGGCGCCCTGCCGAAGTGGCCGTAGGCTGCGGTGCGTCGATAGATCGGCCGGCTGAGCTTGAGCGTGCGCCGAATGTTGGTCGGCCGCAGCGGAAACAATTCAGGCAAAAGCTTTTGCAGCTTTGACTCTTCCACCTTGCCGGTGCCGTGAGTATCGACCAGGAGTGACATCGGATCGGCAACGCCGATCGCATAAGCGATCTGAATGGTGCAACGCTCCGCAAGGCCGGCGGCCACCACGTTTTTCGCGAGATAACGTGCAGCATAGGCTGCCGAACGATCGACCTTGGTCGGATCTTTGCCTGAGAATGCTCCGCCGCCATGCGGGGCATAGCCGCCATAGGTGTCGACGATGATCTTGCGGCCAGTCAGTCCGCAGTCGCCGTCCGGTCCGCCGACCACGAAATTGCCGGTCGGATTGACCAGGAAGTCGCTCGGCTTGTTCGGCATCCAGCCTTCCGGCAATGCGGAAGCGACCGCGTCCGCAATCAGTTCTTTGACCATACCCGGCGAATACTTCTTGCCGTTGCGGGATTGCGCATTGTGCTGCGTGGAGACCACAACCTTGGTGCAGCCGACCGGCTTGCCGTCGACATAACGCACCGTCACCTGGCTCTTGGCGTCCGGCTGCAAATCAAACAGTGCCCCGGAACGGCGCTTCTCCGACAGCACCTTCAAAATCTTGTGGGCGAAGTAGATCGGCGCAGGCATGAACGAGCCCTTTTCGTACACTTCGCTCTCGGTGCAGGCGAAGCCGAACATCATGCCCTGATCGCCGGCGCCTTCTTCGTCGCCGCTCTTTTTCTTCTTGGCGTCAACGCCCATGGCGATGTCGGGTGACTGGCCGTGGAGCAGCACCTCGACGTCGGCGCCGTAATAGGAAAAGCCGTCCTGGTCGTAGCCGATATCCTTGACCACATCGCGCGCGATCTCGGCGATCATCTCGCGATTGACCACCGCTTTGTCGCCGTGTTTGTGGAACAGCGGCGATTGTCCGCGTCCTTCGCCGGCAATGACGATCTTATTGGTCGTGCAAAGCGTCTCGCAGCCAAGCCGGGTGTTCACCTTGCTTTCGTCGGCGATGCCGAGCTTGACGTCATTTTCGATGAAGGCGTCGAGGATGGCGTCGGAAATCTGATCGCAGACCTTGTCAGGATGGCCTTCCGACACCGACTCGCTCGTGAACAGATAGTTTGCGCGTGGCACTGCGAAACACTCCCCTCGTAAGGCTAACCCTGCGCGGGTTGTTCCCGCACTGATCCATGGCGGGGGTTGTTACAGCGTCCCCCCGCGCGGTCAAGATGTGGGCAAAAGGTGGGCGTTGGCCGCCCGGAGGCGATTTCAGCCGGGTAAGCTTATCTAGCGCTTCTCGCTGCCAGCGATCTGCTCGACCAGATCGACAATCCGGCGCCGCAACTTTGAGTCCGGGATGCGCATGAACGCCTTGGTCAGCGCCAAGCCGTCGGATGTTGCCAGGAAATCGGACACATAGGCCGGGGAGGGAGCCTCGGCCATTCCCTCCGGGCGACCGCCGCCGGATGGTACGTTCGGGGCTCCCTCAAAAAAGAACGAAACCGGGACTTGCAGTATATGAGAAATCTGCTGGAGGCGACTTGCGCCGATACGGTTGGTGCCTTTTTCGTATTTCTGCACCTGCTGAAAGGTCAGGCCGAGCGCATCGCCGAGTTTTTCCTGGCTCATCCCGAGCATCATTCGGCGCATGCGTACGCGACTGCCGACGTGTTTGTCGATTGGGTTGGGAGCCTTCTTGGCGATCATAATAATAAACTCCTATGCCACCCCTATTTACCGTAATGGCCGCAGAGATCAATTCGGCTGCCGTCGCCAAAGATGTGTTCAGCAACGCACCCGTGAGGGTTCGGCATTAAATCATTCGAAAAACTGATAACCTGGATTGGGCGAGATGATCCTCGCCATAAAACTCTGCGCGTCTCGGTTGCTGCGAAGCTTGATCAAACATCCGCAGGTCGGTGTTGCGGCATCCGTTTGGGACCCTCGTCGTTTGGCAGGAGCTGTTCGACATCTTTGGAACAGCTCAAATCGCCTTCGTGTGAAATCGCCGGCGAACGACGATCACAAAGGCGATCGCAACAATGATGCTCGCCGGAGCGTCTCCGACGCGGGCGTAAAGCGGTGCGGCAACCGGGCGCGGCAACGGCGAATCGATCACACCCTCATGCCCCAACGGCAATGAATTGATGACGCGCCCAACCGGATCGACCACTGCTGATATGCCGGTGTTCGCGGCGCGGACCAGCGGCAGGCCTTCTTCGATGGCGCGCACGCGCGCTTGCTGGAAGTGCTGATAGGGACCGGTGCTGATCCCGAACCAACCGTCATTGGTGACGTTGACGATCCAGCCCGGCCGCGGACCCGTCGGTATCACCGCGCCGGGGAATATGATCTCATAACAAATAAGCGGCAACGCAGGCGGGATGCCGGGAATGGAAATCAGTCGACGGCGGTCGCCAGCTTGGAAACCTCCGCGCTGCTTGGTGAGTTCCTGAAAGCCAAGCCGTTCGAGGACGTGTTCGAGCGGCAGATATTCGCCAAATGGTACGAGGTGGACTTTATCGTAGAGCGCGACGACCGAACCGCTGTGATCGATGGCGTAGATTGAATTGTAGGCCATCGGATCGGTGGGGTTGACCGGCTCGGCGAGACGAATTGCGCCGGTAATCAACACCGCGCGTTGCGGCAGAAGCTGCGTGATTTGCGCAAGCGCATCGGGCTCGTGCGTGAGAAAGAACGGAAAAGGCGATTCCGGCCAAATCAAATGCGTGACGTCTTGCATGCCGAGCGGATTGGCCACTGATGCGCGTTCGGACAGTGAGACGTATCGCTCCATCACCTCACGTCGGGCGCCGTAGTTGAAGCGGACGTCCTGCGACAGATTCGGCTGCATGATGCGCAGACGAACCTTGTCGACGAGTTGCGTCGGCGTGACTGAGAGCCGTAGCGCGCCGTAGGCGCCAAGTGCGACAAGCGTTGCCATGCCGAGCGTCAGCGGCAGCCAAGGCCGATGGGTCTCAGTACGATCGTCGGCAAGCGTAGCGGGGCTCGCGAAGATTGCTATCGCAATAAAGGTCAGGCCCCAAATGCCGAACACTGTCGCGCTTTGCGCCAAGGCCAGCGGCGCGGTGAGAGCGTAGCCGAAGGCATTCCAAGGAAAGCCCGTCAGCACATGTCCGCGGAGCCATTCGGTGACAGTCAGCGCCACCGCCAAGGACAGGACGCGTGCCGCACCGCGTGTCCATAAGACACGGGCAAGCGCGACGCCGGCCGCGGTGTAAAGAGCCAGCACAGCCGGCAGGCCGATCACCGCGAACGGCAACATCCAGCCGAAGGTCGGCGCATCGACCAGGAAGGCGAAGCCGATCCAGTAGAGCCCGGCAACAAAATAGCCGAATCCGAACCACCAGCCGATCGTCGCAGCCGTGAGCACGCCGCCCCAGCGGCCGACGCCAGCGCCGTCGATCAGCCAGACCAGCGTCGGAAACGTCAAGAACAGCACGGGCCATGCATTGAACGGCGCCATGGCTAATGCGGAGGCGGCGCCAGCCGCGAACGCGATGAGGCGGCGACGCCAGCCCCAGGACAGCACGATGGCGTGGATCAGCCCCTTCGGCTTCACGGCAAGCGCGGCGTATTCGGGTTCGGCCTATCGGGTTCATCGCGCGCAGGAGCAGAAGCACGCGGCGCCGGCGTCTTGGCGATTGTCGGCGGCTCGCGAACCGCGGCGGGGCGCCGGTCTTTGCGCCGATAGATTTTCACTTTCTTGACGCGGCGCGGGTCGGCGTCCAGCACCTCGGCCTCGAACGATTCCGGACCGGGAACCAACTCGCCCCGAACCGGCACGTGGCCGGCCCGCATGACCAGGTAACCGCCAAGCGTGTCGACCTCGTGAGCCGCCTCGCCGACATCGAATTCATCGCCGACGGCGGCGCGGATATCCTCCAGGCTGGCGCGGCCGTTGGCCAAGAACGAGCCGTCGGCTTGCCGCGTCACCGTCGGCATCTCGCGCTCGTCGTGTTCATCGGCAATATCGCCGACAATAAGCTCGACCAGGTCCTCCATGGAGACGAGTCCGTCGGTACCGCCGTATTCATCGATGACGAGGGCGAGATGAATGCGGGTCGCCTGCATCTTAGCGAGAAGGTCGAGCGCCGGCATGGACGGTGGTGCGTAAAGAATTTCGCGGACGATTCCGGCCGAGGTCAAAGGCAGCGAAAGATCGATGTGGGTGAAACTCAAGTCCGCGGGTTGAGAGTCCGTGGTCTTTGCATGAGCGGCTGGCTCGTGCGTCGCGCGCGCCGCCATGAATGCAATCAAGTCACGAATATGGACCATACCAGTCGGATCATCGAGCGTGTCATTATAAGCGACAAGCCGCGAATGACCGGCGACCTCGAAGACTTTCAGAAGTTCGCCGATCGCGATGTCCTGTTGAACAGCGACGATGTCGGCGCGCGGCACCATGACGCTTTCGATACGGCATTCGCGCAGGCCGAGGATATTCTTCAGCATCGCGGCTTCTTCCGGAGAGAAGCCCGATTCGGGTTGCTCCGCCGTGAGGACCTGTTCCAGGTCGGCGCGTGTCGCCGCCGCCTTCCAGCCGAACAGGATGCGCATGACGCGAGTGAGCCAGCCCTCTTGCTGGTCGTCCTGCTGCGGCACGACCATGGGCAGATTGCGATACTCGCTCTCGTTTTCGCCGCGCGTCGGAGCTTGGGACATGGCTGGGATTTTCGTCCGAAGTTTGGGCTGGAGGTTTAAGGTCGGATTTCAGCGCCGGGTTGGAGATCGTTTCTTACCCTTGACTCCCGTCCGATAGGGATCGGCGACGGACAGGCGCTGCAAGATCCCGCGCTCGGCCTGTTCCATGGCTTCCGCCTCATTGTCCCGCTCGTGATCGTAACCGACGAGGTGGAGAAAGCCATGCACCGCAAGATGGGCAAGATGATGTGCAAACGGCTTGCGCTCGGCGCGGGCTTCGCGCGCAATGGTTTCGTAGGCCAAAACGATATCCCCGATATGCGACGGCTCGTCTTGCCCCGATCGTTTGGTGGGGAATGATAGGACATTGGTGGCCGCGTCGATGCCGCGCCACAGGCGATTGAGCTGACGGATCGCCGAATCATCGCTTAGTACGATAGCAACCTCGGCGCCCGTTGTTGACACGGCGGCGGCCGCTTGTGCGACGGCGCGGCGCACCGTCGACCTGACCTTGGCGATATCGTTCCAGAGGTCAGAGTCGACGAGCACGTCGATCTTGAGCTTTGCCCGCGCCGCGGGCGTCATTCCGGCCGCTCGCGTTTGCGGGTGGCCGCCTTGTCGTAAGCTTCCACGATACGAGCGACCAGCTCATGACGAATGACATCGGCGGACGAGAACGTGACGTGAAAGATACCGTCGACGCCTTCAAGAAGGCGGACCGCTTCGGCCAGCCCGGATATCTGTCCCGACGGAAGATCGACCTGGCTTGGATCGCCGGTAATCACCATGCGGCTGTTCTCGCCGAGCCTGGTCAGCATCATCTTCATTTGCATTGTTGTGGTGTTTTGCGCTTCGTCGAGAATGATCGCCGCATTCGAAAGCGTGCGGCCGCGCATGAAGGCGAGCGGCGCGATTTCGATCTCGCCTGTCTGTAGCGCACGCTCGACGATTCTGGCGTCCATCAGGTCGTAGAGCGCGTCGAAGATCGGGCGCAGATAGGGATCCACCTTCTCGCGCATGTCGCCCGGAAGGAAACCCAGTCGTTCCCCGGCCTCGACCGCTGGCCGCGACAGAATGATGCGATCGACTTCCTTGCGCTCGAACAACTGAATGGCTTGCGCGACTGCAAGCCAGGTCTTGCCGGTGCCGGCGGGGCCGGTCGAGAACACCAGCGCGTGGCGCTTGAGGGCGCGGATATAGGCGTCCTGCGCCGGCGTGCGGGCGCGGACGCGGCGCTTGCGGAGATTGATTTCCTCGAAGTTCTCTCGCGCCGAGGCTGGATCGAAGTCGAACAACGAGCCTTGCGAGATGGCGAGCCGGATGGTGCCGTCGACGTCGCCCTGCACCAGATCGTCGCCATGCTTGAGGCGCTCGTAGAGGCTCTCAAGAATGCGGCGTGCCTGCTCGCAGGCTTCGCGGGTGCCTTCGAGCGTGACGTGATTACCGCGCGAATTGGCAACGACGCCGAGCCGCCGTTCGATCAAAGCGAGATTTTGTCCATATTGTCCGAACAGCGTGGAGGCGAGCCGGTTGTCGTCGAAGGTGAGGACGATCTGTGTCGCATTGTCGGGCGCGACAAAGACTGATTCATCCGTTCCGGGTGTTCGCAATTCAGGCTCCGGCGCCGAGGAGAGCGGGCTGCTGCGCCGGCGCGTGCGCAAGCACACCGAACAGACTATTGCTGGCGATTTCGGTGATCGTGACGGAAGCGATTTCGCCGATCAGCGACGCCGGTGCATTTACCTGCACCGGCTGAAGATAAGGCGAACGCCCAACGATCTGGCCTGGATGACGCCCCGGTCGTTCGAAAAGGACATCTACCGTGCGGCCAAGGCAGCCGCGGTTGAACGCCGCCTGATTTCGATCGATCGCCGCTTGCAGCCGCTGCAACCGCTCCGATTTTGTGTCCTCGTCTACCTGCTCGTTCATATCGGCGCCGGGCGTCCCGGGCCGCGGTGAATACTTGAACGAAAATGAACCCGAATAGCGGACGTCGTCGACGAGACTGAGGGTTGCGGTAAAATCCTGCTCGGTTTCGCCGGGGAAGCCGACGATGAAATCCGACGTAAGCGCAAGGTCCGGCCGCGCATCGCGCAGCCGATCGATAACGGCCATGTAATGCGCACGCGTGTGCCGACGGTTCATGTGTGCCAGCACGCGATCGGAGCCCGACTGCACCGGCAAATGAAGCTGCGGCATCAGTTGTGGAAGATCGCGATGCGCGGCAATCAGGTCATCATCCATGTCGCTCGGATGGCTGGTGGTGTAACGCAACCGATCGATGCCATTGATGTCCGCGACCCGTTCAAGCAGGCGTGCCAGCGACTGCGGCCGTCCGTCGGGGCCTTCGCCGTGATAGGCATTGACGTTCTGCCCGATGAGCGTGATTTCGCGAACGCCGGCATCCGCCAGCCGTTCGACTTCGGCAATTATCTTGTTAACTGGCCGAGACATTTCGGCACCGCGCGTATAGGGAACGACGCAGAATGTGCAGAACTTGTCACAGCCTTCTTGCACTGTGATGAATGAGGTAACGCCGCGCGCGCGCGTCACCGCCGCAGCGGGCGCCGCGAGGTGATCGAATTTATCGTCGACCGGGAATTCAGTGTCGACGGTCTTGCCGTCGCGCGCGGCCCTGGCCAGTAAATCGGGCAGGCGGTGATAGCTCTGGGGGCCAAACACAAGATCGACTGCAGGCGCGCGGCGGATGATTTCAGCGCCCTCGGCCTGTGCAACGCAACCGGCAACAGCAACGGTGAGGCGGCGCCCCTCGGCCGCTGCGGCCTCTTTGAGGACGCGGACGCGACCAAGCTCGGAATAGACCTTTTCGGCCGCTTTTTCCCGGATATGGCAGGTGTTGAGGATGACCAGATCGGCGTCGTCGGGCCTTGCGGTCTCGACATAGCCTTCAGGCGCCAAAGTGTCGGCCATGCGCCGCGCGTCGTAGACGTTCATCTGGCAGCCGAACGACTTGACGTAGAGCTTGCGGGGTCGGTTCATGCCGGTGCTGGTCGAACCTAAATCTCTGTCCTAACTAACGAAAACGCTCCGCAGCGGGTCCGCCGCGTAGCCCCAGTGTCTTACCGGGATTCCCGGCAAAAAGAAATGCGGCCCAAATCGTGCGGCCGGGTGCCGGGCATCCTCGGTCACCTTCGTCCACTTAGCATCGATATTTAATATAGGCACCGCGCTCTTCGGCGCCACTCGTACGATTTCAGGCAAGGTCGCGTCGCAGGATGAGCGCCTGCGCGCCTCCGCTGTAATAGCCTTGGCGCTGGCCCACTTCGTGGAAGCCGGCGCGCTGGTAGAGCGCGCGCGCGGGCGCGTTGTGCTCGTCGACTTCGAGGAAGACCTGGCGGATTCCGAGTCCGGCCAATCGCCGTAAATGCAGTTCAAGAAGCGGCCAGGCGAAGCCGCGGCCACGCCGCGCAGGAGCAATCGCAATAGACAGAATCTCCGCCTCGCCCGCGGCCATGCGCGAGAGAATGAAACCGATCAGCGCGTTGCCGATCATTGCGCGATGGGCCACGACAGCGGTGTCGATGAGCAGCCGATGAATTTCGTCCTCGCCCCATCCGCGCTGGAATGAGGTCTTGTGGAGCGTGGCAATCGCGGCGGCATCGCGCGGCCGCGCTTCGGTCAAAGTGGGCGGAGGGCGGCCGAGCAGGCGGGCAACGATGTTCATCATCGGCGCGGCAGTTGGGCAGCGTTTTGCGGCTGAGCGTCCGGCGCCCGCAGATATTGCGGCGCGGGCGGTGATTGATTGGCCGGTAACGTGGCGCCCATCCGCGCCACCCAGGCGATGTCGGGGGCGCCGCGGGCATCCACGATGACGGGCGTCGCATCCGTTGTCCCGAGTGCCTCGGCGATGGATTGAGCAGCTGAGCCGACGATGCGGGCAGGCGCTCCAGCGGCGGCGCGTATCGCATCGCGCAAGGGCGCCAGCCGCGGTCCCATGACGCTGCGGCCGCCCGAACCAAAGACTTGCAAATAGACGTGGCCATGCCTGGCGTCGATCACGGCCACCACGGGGACTGTCTCATCTTCGGTCAGATACGGACCCGCAAAGGCCGAGAGAGTCGACAGGCCGACCGCAGGCTTCTTCAACGCCAGCGCAATGCCGCGCGCTGCCGCGATGCCAACGCGCATGCCGGTGAAGCTGCCGGGCCCTGTCGTCACCACGACGCGGTCGAGCGCGTCAAATGCCACGCGTGATCGGTCCATCACCCGGGCGACAAGCGGCATGAGCGCTTCGGCATGCCCGCGGGTCATCGGCAAGCTCTCGCTCGCGGCGAGGTCGTCCTGCTCGGTGTCGAGCACCGCCGCGGAGCAGGCCGCCAGCGCCGTATCAATAGCGAGCACGCGCATTGGTGCCGTTGCGGGCCGAAAGTCTTCTGATGACGGCTGAACCAGCCCCGATCACACGGGCCGGACTTCGGTGACGTCGGGAACAAAATGACGCAACAGGTTCTGGATACCGTGCTGCAGCGTCGCCGTCGACGACGGACAGCCCGAGCACGAACCTTTCATGTTGAGATAGACCACGCCGTCTTTGAAACCCTTGAAGGTGATGTCGCCGCCGTCGTTGGCCACGGCCGGTCGCACCCGTGTTTCGATCAGGTCCTTGATCGTTGCAACGGTCTCAGCGTCTGCGGCGTCGAAAAACTCTTCGCCTTCGCCTTGCCCGCTCGCACCGGCTGCAAGTATTGGGGCGCCCGACATGAAATGTTCCATGATGGCGCCCAGGATCATCGGCTTAAGCTGCTGCCACTCGCCGGTGCTCTTGGTCACGGTGATGAAATCGGAGCCGAAGAACACGCCGCTGACGCCCGTGATATTGAACAGACGCTCGGCGAGCGGCGACTGAGCCGCCTGTTCGCTGTCGCGAAGATCGAGCGTGCCGGTTTCGAGCACCGCCCGTCCGGGCAGGAATTTCAATGTCGCCGGGTTCGGCGTTGCCTCGGTCTGAATGAACATTCGATCCTCCGTCACTCCGCGCCGCCAGGGGGCGCAGTGACCTTACATGTTCCACCTTAACACGTGGCGAATTGCGATGGAAATTCAAGTGCCGAATGGGAAAGGGGGCGAGCGATCCGTCGGGCCTTGCAAAGCTAAGATTGCACGAATCCGACCACGTCCTTGACGAGTTTCATGGTCTCGCCGGCGAGCTTCTTTGCACGCTGCGAACCGTCTGCCAGGATGGCGTCGATCGCGGCCGGATCGTTCTGTAACCGCTTCATCTCGGCGCCGATGGGGCCGAGCTTGGCCACGGCGAGATCAGTCAACGCCGACTTGAATGTGGAGAATTGCGCGTTGCCGTAATCCTTGAGCACGCCGGCGCGCGAGGTTCCGGCAAGTGCGGCAAAAATGCCGACCAGGTTGTCGGCCTCGGGGCGCGCTTCAAGAGCTTTTTCGTCGGTCGGCAGCGGTTCCGGATCGGTTTTGGCGCGGCGAACTTTCTGCGCAATGGTGTCGGCATCGTCGGTAAGATTGATGCGTGAATTGTCGGAGGCGTCCGACTTCGACATCTTTTTTGTGCCATCACGCAGTGACATCACCCGTGTCGCTTCGCCGGTGATCAGCGGCTCGGGCAGCGGAAACAAGGCGTCGCCGTAGCCCTTTGCACGGATTGAATCGCCGAAGTCATTGTTGAATTTCTGCGCGATGTCGCGGGACAGTTCGAGATGCTGTTTCTGATCCTCGCCGACCGGAACATGGGTCGCGCGATAGACCAGAATGTCGGCCGCCATCAGGGTCGGATAGGCGTAAAGTCCGACCGACGCGTTCTCGCGGTCCTTGCCGGCTTTCTCCTTGAACTGGGTCATGCGATTGAGCCAGCCGAGCCGTGCCACGCAATTGAATACCCAGGCAAGCTCGGCGTGTTCGGCGACCTGGCTCTGGTTGAACACGATGTGCTTTTTCGGATCGATGCCGCAGGCGATGAATGCCGCGGTCACCTCGCGGATGGCCTTGGGCAGTTCGACCGGATCCTGCCAGACCGTGATCGCGTGCAGATCGACGACGCAATAGATGCAGTCGAAGGCGTTTTGCAGTTCGACGAAGCGCTTGATGGCGCCGAGATAGTTGCCGAGGTGCAGGTTGCCGGTGGGCTGCACACCGGAAAAGACCAGTTGTTTGAACGCCATGGAAATCTCCGCGCCGAACGGCGTCCCATGCCACGGCGTCGGCTTGCCCCGCAAGGGCCTGTCGTTATAGTGCGCGCCTTCCTGCGCGAGATTTTCCAAGAGCTTTCATATGCCCACAGCCCGTTATGACGTTCTCGGCATTGGCAATGCGATCGTCGATGTGATCGCCCGTGCCGAAGAGGACTTTTTGGTCAAGCAGAACATGCGCAAGGGCACCATGGCCCTGATCGACGAGGCGCGTGCCCAAGCCATCTACGACGCCATGGGACCGGCCATCGAAATGTCCGGAGGCTCGGCCGCCAACACCATTGTCGGCGTTGCGTCGCTCGGCGCGCGCGGCGCTTTTGTCGGCAAGCTCAAGGCCGATGGGCTTGGCCGTGCCTTCAGCCACGATATCCGTGCCGCCGGCGTGGCATTTAGTGCGACGCCTGCCGCTGACGGGCCATCGACGGGCCGCTGTTACGTCCTGGTGACGCCCGACGGCGAGCGCACCATGAACACCTATCTGGGCGCTGCGCAGGATTTGCGCCCCGCCGATATCGATCCGGAGATGATTGCGGCGAGCCGGATCACGTATCTGGAGGGTTATCTGTGGGACCCGAAGGATGCCAAGGACGCCTTCCTCAAGGCCGCCAAAATTGCTCACGAGGCCGAGCGCACGGTTGCACTGACGCTTTCGGATGCCTTTTGCGTCGATCGCTGGCGCGACGAATTTCTCCACCTCATGCGCTCGCGTACTGTCGATCTCATCTTTGCCAACGAGGCCGAATTGCACAGCCTCTACCAGACCTCGGATTTCGATGCCGCCGTGAAAGCGCTGCGCGCCGATATCGACGTTGCCGTCGTCACGCGCAGCGAAAAAGGCTGCCTGGTCGTGGGGCCCGACGGCACTGAGGCGGTGTCGGCATTTCCCGTCGATCGCGTCGTGGACACCACAGGGGCTGGCGATCTGTTCGCGGCCGGATTTCTTTCAGGACTTGCCCGCGGCGCTGACGACCGCACCTGCGGCCGCCTCGGCGCGCTCGCGGCCAGCGAAGTGATTCAACACATTGGTGCGCGGCCTGAGGCCTCGCTCCGTGATCTTGCCCGCGACAACGGCCTGGCGGATTGAACGGCGCTAACGCGCGGCGCGCCGGCGCCGATAAACGCTTCGGTAACCAATTGCTAACCGAACAGGACTACCGACGGATCGACCGTAATCCGGAGATCCGCATATGGGTGAGAGCCCCGACAGTGTCGGCGACGGCGAAGAGGCCAAATCCGACGCCGTGAAGGCCGCCGGCAACGACTCTGTCAGGTCGGACGGCGAGAAGCCGGCTCACCGTCATCTGCCGGTTGTCTGGTCGCCGAAACTCGACGCCGGGGAAAGCGACGGGCCGATCATCGACGCTGCCGCGGAGTTGCCGAACGGCGAGTTCGCCAAAGCAGCGCCGGACTCAGATCCCGTTGCGAGCGAAGAGACGTCGCGTGAGACCTCGAACGCGCCAGCGCGCCGCTCGCGCTTCATACTGCTTGCGGCATCGGTCGCGGTCGCCGCCGTGGTCGGCTCGTTTGCCGGGGCTCTGACGGCCTCTGGCATCGGTCGTTTCCTGCCCGCGAATACCGCGACACCCGCGAGCGCCGATGCAAAGGACGTGCTGCGCGCATTGAAAGCCCAACTCGCCGAGCTTTCCTCGATCCGCGCCGACCTCGACAATGCAACACGTAACGCCAACGGCCAATTCGCGAAGATCACCGACCGCCTCGATCATGTCGAGCGCGCGCAGATCGATCCGGGCGTGAAGCTTGCGCACATCGCCGACACGGTCGATCGCCTCGACAAGCAAATGAATGTCGCGCCGGAAACCACCGGCTCGATCAAACAGAGTGACGCTCCGGCCGGCGACCCCAAGCTGACGGACCGGATATTGGAAGGCTGGGTCGTCCACGAAGTGCAGGGCAGCCGGGCGCTGATCGAAAGCCGCTATGGCGGTATCTTCGATGTCGGCGTCGGCAGCGTGCTTCCCGGAGTGGGGCGCGTCGACGCAGTGAAGCGCCAGGACGGTCAGTGGATCGTCGTCACCGCGCGCGGCATTATCACGTCGGGTCGCTAGAGCTCACCGGCAGAAACGGGATCAGCATCGGCACGCGACGCCGGTAGGCGCCGTAGGCGTCCGGATCAAGCTCGGTCGTCAGAAATCGCTCCTCGATCCGCGCCTTCATCGTGAAGGCGCATACGATCAAGGCCGCGCCGATCAAAGACGTCGCGGTCGCCTGCGCGACGGCTGTCGCCACGATCGCAACAACGAGCCCCGTGTAGATCGGGTGTCGCACCAAGGCATAAGGACCCGTATCGACGATACGATGGCCTTCCTTCCGGGTGACCGCTCCGGACCAGAGGCGTCCAAGATGGAGCCGCGCCCACCAGGCGAATAAAACGCCCGCTAGTGTGAGTGCCGCCAGCGCATAGGCGCCGCCAAAGCCGACATGCCACAGTCGTCGTTCCGCGAGCGTCCGCACTGTCCAATCGGTCAGCAAGAGGGCGCCGATGAACAGAAAAGCGCGGTAGACCCAGGCGTCCCGGGTGGCGATGCGTTTCTCGGTCGGTGCGGACCACCATGCCGCGGCGAGCCAGCTTACGATCCAGCCGATCCAGATAATCGCGAATAAAAGGCCCGGACGCACGATCACGTTCGTATTTGCTCCCTGTCATGCCGTACATGCGTAGCTTGATCCAATGTTTCATGTCAGACTTCCTGGCCGGTCATACAAGAGTTTTGGAACAGGCCATGAGCGCCATCGGGCAGGTGCTGACAGCTGTCGTTACGGCGCTGTCTGTGTCGGCGTGTGGGGGTGCCGCACTGGCGCAGTCGCCGGCGCCACCGACACCGCAGCCCGAAATGGTGCAAAGCTGCCCCGGCCTTGTCGCCTCGGAGCGCCCGCGGGCTATTCCCGCCGCATTCAAGCTCGCCGCACTCAATGCCGATCAGGTGCGAATTACTTACGTCGGTCACGCCACATTCCTGATCGAGAGTCCGGAACTGGTGCGGATCGCGACCGACTACAACGATTATGTGCGGCCACCGGTTGTGCCGGACATCGCAACGATGAATCATGCACACGATACGCATTACACCGACAATCCCGACCCGGCGATCAAATACGTCTTGCGCGGCTGGGGACCGAGCGAAAATGAGCCGGCGATCTGGGATCTCAAATACAAAGATGTGCGCGTACGTAACGTGCCGACCAATATCCGGAACTGGGTCGGCGGTACCGAGCGCTACGGCAATTCGATCTTTATTTTTGAGATCGCAAATCTCTGCATCGTCCATCTCGGGCATCTGCATCACACGCTGACGCAGCAGCAGCTCGACGAGATCGGCCGTCCCGACGTGGTGATGGCGCCGGTGGACGGCAATCTGACCCTCGATCTTGATGGCATGATGGAGGTGCTGGCCTCGCTCAAGGCGCAACTCATCATCCCGATGCACTTTTTCAATCAATATACGCTCGCCCGGTTCCTCGACCGCGCCCGGCAACAATGGGATATCGAGCAGGCGGAAATTCCCTCGCTCGTGGTGTCGAAGACGACGTTGCCGGAGAAGCCTAAGATCCTGGTGCTGCCGGGACATTGATCGCCGTTGTTTTCGCATGCAACGATAGCCGTTAGTATGGCTTGGCTTCCGGATGCCATGTAGCGCACCCCTTCGTGCTGCATTGCGCCTTCGGAAAAACAGGAATCAGCCATGCTCAGCGCCGAACAGAACGATCTCATCACCCGTACCGTGCCTGGCAGCGCCGCCGGTCATCTGATGCGGCGCTACTGGCAGCCTGCTGCGCTGGTCGACGAACTCACCGGGAACCGTCCGGTCAAGCCGGTGCGGCTGTTGGGCGAGGACCTCGTCATCTTCAAGGACGACAAGGGGCGCTACGGGTTGATCGGTCGCCACTGCCCGCATCGCGGCACCGACCTCGCTTATGGCCGTCTCGAAGACGGCGGGCTGCGTTGCGCGTTCCACGGCTGGCTGTTCGACGTCAACGGACGATGTTTGCAAACGCCCGCCGAACCCGATGACAGCAACCTCTGCGCCAATATCAGGCAAAAATCCTATCCGGTGGTCGAGAAGAGCGGCATCCTGTTCGCCTATCTGGGCCCCGGCGAGCCCCCGGCGCTCCCGGACTTCGATTGCTTCATCGCGCCGTCAACGCACACCTTCGCCTTCAAGGGCATGATCGATTGCAACTGGCTGCAATCGCTCGAGGTCGGCATCGATCCGGTCCACACGTCGTTTCTGCACCGTTTCTTCGAAGATGAGGATCCGAACAAGGCTTACGGCCGCATGTTCCGGGACACTTCTAAGGACTCGGATATGCCGATGACCAGGATCATGCGCGAATTTCCGCGGCCGCGCATCGAGATCGAGCCAACCGATTACGGGTTCCGGCTGATCACGCTGCGCCAGATCAGCGAGGAGAAAGCGCATGTGCGCGTGACCAATCTGATCTTCCCCAATGCCTTCATCATTCCGATGAGCCGCGAGATGACGATCTCGCAGTGGCACGTGCCGATCGACGATGTGAAGCATTATTGGTACGCGATCTTCACTTCGTTCGGCGCTCCGGTGGACAAGGACGAGATGCGCCGCCAGCGTCTCGAGCTCTACGAATTGCCGGATTACGTACCGCGCAAGAACAAGAGCAACGATTACGGCTTCGACGCCCACGAGCAGGAGCACACGACCTATACGGGGATGGGCGCTGACATTAATGTGCATGACCAATGGGCCTGCGAGTCGATGGGAGCCATTCAGGACCGCACGCAGGAGCATCTCGGCACATCGGACAAGGCGATCAGCGCCTACCGCCGCCTGCTTCGCCAAGCCATCGAACAATCGGGCAAAGGCGCGAGGCCGATGATGGTGCTCGATGCGGCTGCGGCCAAGGACATGACCGGCCCGGCATGCGTTGACGGCATCGGCCCGGCGGCCGATTGGCAAGGCTATTGGCAGCGCACCGATGTCGCCCGGCAGCAAACCAAGAGTTGGGCCAACGGGCACTGACGGGATGGCCCGACGCGCTCAACTTGCCAGCTTTGTCGATCGGCATGGGCTCTGGACCGGCGAACAAATGCGCGCGGCGCGTGCCGTCGAGCGGGCGATCAAGCAGAACAAGCTTGATCTCGTGCGCTTCTCTTTCGCCGATCAGCACGGTGTATTGCGCGGCAAGACACTGATCGCCGCGGATGCGATCAGCCTGATGCGAAGCGGCGTCACCATGACGACGACGCTTCTCGCCAAGGATACCGCGCACAAGACCGCCTATCCGGTGTTCACCCCCGGCGGCGGCTTCGGCATGGCCGAGATGCAGGGCGCCGGCGATTTCATCATGGTGCCTGATCCGGCGACGTTTCGCGTTTTGCCATGGGCGCCAAACACCGGCTGGCTGCTCTGCGACATTTACTTCACCAACGGCAAGCCGGTGCCATTTTCGACGCGGCAGATTCTTCGCCAAGCGTTGTCGCGCCTCGAAACCGCGGGCTTCGATTATCTCGCCGGTCTCGAAGTCGAGTTTCATCTCTTCAAGATCGAGAACCCGCGGCTGGCGCCTGCGGACGCCACTTGGCCGCCGCGTGCGCCCGAGGTGAGCCTGCTCAACCAGGGCTATCAGTATCTGACCGAAAGCCGCTTCGATCAGGTCGATGCGGCGCTGGAGCCGATCCGCCGCGGCGTCATGGCACTGGGCATGCCGCTGCGTTCGCTCGAGGTCGAACTGGGTCCCAGCCAGTGCGAATTCACCTTCCGGCCGCAGGTCGGTCTCGACGCTGCCGACACGATGATCCTGTTCCGTGCCGCCGCCAAGCAGATCGCCCGGCGCTGCGGCTACTTGGCGAGCTTCATGTGTCGCCCGGCGTTGCCCAATCTGTTTTCGAGCGGCTGGCATCTCCACCAATCGCTGATCGAGCGCAAGCGCAGGACGAATGCATTTGCGGGCAGCGACCGCGACGGCCTGTCGTCGCTGGGATTGCAATTTCTCGGCGGCCTGCTCGCGCACGCACAGGCTGCTGCTGTTTTTTCCACGCCGACCATCAACGGTTACAAGCGATACCGGGCCTATACGCTCGCGCCCGACCGGGCGATCTGGGCGCGCGACAATCGCGGCGTCATGGTCCGCGTGCTCGGCCAGCCGGGCGATCCAGCAACGCATCTTGAGAATCGCATCGGCGAGCCGGCGGCCAATCCATATCTCTACATGGCATCACAGATTTACGCCGGCCTCGATGGCATCGCCAAGCGCCGCGATCCGGGTCCGTCCGCGGACACACCCTACGAGACCGAAGCGCCGCCGCTACCGAAAAGTCTCGGTGAGGCTCTCGCGTCGTTAAGGGCAAGCGAAATGTTCAGGAAGGATTTGGGTGCGGCCTTCGTCGATTATTTCGTCCATATCAAGGAAGCCGAGCTTGCCCGGTTTACGGCCGAATCGGCCGCCGGCGAGGGCGACGTGACCGCCTGGGAGCAGAACGAATATTTCGATTTGTTTTGAGGCGATGCTCTATGCGTCCACGCTCGCAATCAGCGCGTTCTCTTCGATGAACAGGCGGCGCGGCTCGACCTTGTCGCCCATGAGTTCATCAAAAATGGTATTCGCCTCGTCGATCTCCTTGACGCTGACCTGCAACATCGAGCGGGCGTTGGTGTCGAGCGTCGTTTCCCACAATTGCTGCGGATTCATCTCGCCGAGGCCTTTGTAGCGTTGCAGCGCCAGACCCTTGCGGCCGGCCGCCATCACCGCCTCGAACAGGCCGACCGGCCCGTGGATCGCGATTTCTTCGTCCTTGCGGCGCAACGAGCCGGGTCGCTCATAAATAGCCTGGAGCGATGCGGCGTACTCGTCGAGCTTGCGCGCGTCAGCCGAGCTGAGCAGCGCCTGATCGATATGTGCGACCTCTTTCACGCCGCGCAGCGTGCGCTCAAAGGTAAAGCCCTGTCCCTCGCTGAACGTACCCTGCCAGCCGCGATCGGTTTCCTCTGCCAGCACGTCGAGACGGCGGGCGATATAGGGTGCTGCCGCCGCGGCTTTCACGGGGTCGCCGAAAATGTCGGAATTGAGCACGCCGAGGATCGCGGCCTGCTCGACGACCTGGCGGTTGTAACGGCTGTGCAGTCCGTTGAGAACTTGGCGGATGACACGTGCTTGCGCCACCAGCTCGCGCAAATCGGTGCCGGCGCGATGCTCGCCGGAATGAAGCTGCAAAACTGCGTCCTCGACGCCGGCGTCGATCAAGTAATCTTCGAGGGCGCGCTCGTCTTTGATGTATTGCTCGGACTTGCCGCGCGTCACCTTGTAGAGTGGCGGCTGCGCGATGAAGAGATGACCGCGGTCGATGATTTCGCGCATCTGGCGGTAGAAGAACGTCAGCAGCAGTGTTCGGATATGGGCGCCGTCGACGTCGGCGTCCGTCATGATGATGATCTTGTGGTAGCGCAGCTTGTCGGCGGCGAATTCGTCGTGACCGATGCCGGTGCCGAGCGCGGTGATGAGCGTGCCGATCTGCTCGGACGACAGCATCTTGTCCATGCGCGCGCGCTCGACGTTGAGGATTTTTCCGCGCAGCGGCAAGACCGCCTGAAACTCGCGATTGCGGCCTTGCTTGGCGCTGCCGCCGGCGGAGTCGCCCTCAACGATGAACAGTTCGGATTTGGCCGGGTCGCGTTCCTGGCAATCGGCAAGCTTGCCCGGCAGCGAGGTGATGCCGAGCGCGCTCTTACGCGTCATCTCACGCGCCTTGCGGGCGGCCTCGCGGGCTGCTGCCGCCTGCACAACCTTCCCGACGATGGTCTTGGCTTCGCCCGGATGCTCCTCGAGCCACGATTTGAGCATGTCGTTGATCACGCCTTCGACGACCGGGCGCACCTCTGACGACACCAGCTTGTCCTTGGTCTGCGAGGAAAACTTCGGATCAGGCACCTTGACGGAAAGCACCGCCGTGAGGCCCTCCCGGCAATCATCGCCGGTAAGCGCGACTTTCTCCTTGCGCGCGACGCCGCCCGACTCGGCGTAGCCGGTGATCTGGCGCGTCAGCGCTCCGCGAAAGCCGGCAAGATGGGTGCCGCCATCACGCTGCGGGATGTTGTTGGTGAAGCACAGGACGGTCTCGTGGTAGCCGTCGTTCCACCACAACGCGCATTCGATGACGATGCCGTCACGCTCGGCCTTGATCACGATCGGCTGCGGCACCAGCGCTGTCTTGTTGCGATCGAGGTATTTGACGAAGGCCTCGACGCCCCCCTCGTAACGCATCTCCTCGCGCTTCTCGACGGCGTGGCGCTTGTCCGAAAGTAAGATGGTGACGCCCGAATTGAGAAATGCGAGCTCGCGCAACCGGTGTTCCAGCGTGGCGAAGTCGAACTCCGTCATGGTGAAGGTCTTTTTCGACGGCAGGAACGTCACTTCGGTGCCGCGCTTGTCATAGGCGGCGCCGACGACGGCAAGCGGCGCGACCGCCTCGCCATCGCGAAACTCCATGAAATGCTGGTGGCCGTCGCGCCAGATCGTGAGCTTGAGCCAGGCCGACAACGCGTTGACGACCGAGACGCCGACGCCATGCAGGCCGCCCGAAACCTTGTAGGAGTTCTGGTCGAATTTTCCGCCGGCGTGAAGCTGGGTCATGATGACCTCGGCGGCGGATACGCCTTCACCCTTGTGTATGTCGGTCGGGATGCCGCGGCCGTCGTCGCGTACGGTGCAGGAGCCGTCGGGGTTCAGCGTGACCACGACTTCCTTGGCAAAGCCTGCAAGCGCCTCGTCGATGGCGTTGTCGACGACCTCGTAGACCATGTGGTGCAGGCCGGAGCCGTCGTCGGTGTCGCCGATATACATGCCCGGCCGCTTGCGCACGGCATCGAGCCCCTTGAGCACCTTGATCGACTCCGCGCCGTAATCGGAGGTGTCAACGGGGCTCGGTTTGCGGACAGGTTCGGCCATGCGTGGAGCTTTCGCAAATCGCTTGCAATGAGGGCGCGAGAATCGCTGCTTCTTGTACACCAAATCTGGGTCAGGTACAGCGTAAAGTCGCCACGGGTAACATATTGTCGAATCGCGATTTTTCAAGGATTCCGCGGAGCAAAAAATAGCCCTGATTCGGTCCTCTTTCAGAGCGGTTTCTTAAGGTCGTTTTGAGCTGTCGTCAGGTTCCACGAGCGACGCCGCGACGGCATCGGGAAACTCTTGGCTTCAGCTAAAAATTGGAGCTTTCAGGACCGCGGAAGCGTCAAGGTTTGCTCATTCGCCGCTGCAGTCGGCCGGAGAGCACTTCGACCATCGCGGCGTCGCCTGCGACTTCCGCGAACAGCGCCGGATCTGCGCCGGTCATCCAGGCTTGCGCGCCGAGTTCGGCGAGTTCCAGGTGCAGTGCCGCGCGCCGGGCGGGATCAAGATGCGCAACGACTTCGTCGAGCAAAAGGAGCGGCGCAAATCCCTTCATCTGTGCGATCAATCTGGCATGCGCCAGCACGAGGCCGATCAGGAGCGCTTTTTGCTCTCCTGTCGAGGCATCCGCGGCAGCGATGCCCTTCGGCGCGTAGACCACCTTGAGATCGCTCAAATGCGGACCGTCGAGCGTGCGCCCTGCCGCAGCATCCCGGGCGCGATTGTCGCACAGTACTGCACGATACCGCTCCTCAATTTCGATTGCCGGATGCGACGGGATCAGTTGCTCCATCCAGCCTTCGAGGGCGATCTCCGCCGGCGGGAAGGCTGACCCCTTGCGGTTTGCCAAAGCGTCGGCGAGGCGGCGAACCGTTTCCGCCCGCTGTCCCGCGACCGCCACCGCGAGTTCAGCGGTCTCGTGTTCCACGGCATCGAGCCAATGGCTATCCGGCCGCGGGTCTTCGAGAAGCCGATTGCGCGAACGCAGCGAACGATCCAACGCGTTGACGCGGCTGCCGTGCTCGGCATCGACCGCGAGCGCGAGACGATCGATGAAGCGCCGCCGCTCCGATGGCGCACCGACGAACAGTGTGTCCATGGCGGGCACCAGCCAAACGACACTCAGGTGGTCGGCGAAGCTCGCTGCGGACGGAACAGGCTCGCGATCGATCCGACATTTGCGGGTCAGCGTCGCGCCTTCTTCGTGCGGCGGCTCGATCCCGGTGCCAAGGGTCGCAAGCCCGAGCGCGCCTTCGATCTCGGCGGCCACCGCCCAGGAGCCGTCGCCCTCGCTGAACGCGACCTCTTCGAGGCTGGCGCGCCGAAGACCGCGGCCAGGCGCCAGAAAGGAAATGGCTTCGATCAGATTGGTCTTGCCGGCACCGTTCGGCCCGACCAGAACGATCGTCGGTTCGTCGGCTTCGAGCGTTGCCGCGTGGTAGTTGCGGAAATTGCTGAGTGTCAGGCGGCGGACACGGGCGGGGGTCATCAGACCCGCATGGGCATCAGCACGTAGAGCGCGCCGTGAGCGTCCTTGTCCTGGATCAAGGTCGGAGAGCCGGGATCGGCGAGCTTGAGGACCGCGGCTTCGCCCTCGATCTGTGCGGCGATGTCGAGCAGGTAGCGGGAGTTGAAGCCGATATCGATCGGATCGGATTCATATTCCACCTCGAGTTCTTCGGTGGCGCTGCCGGAATCGGGGTTGGTGACGGAGAGCAGCAGCCGGCCGCCGGTAATCGACAGCTTTACGGCGCGGCCGCGCTCGCTCGATACCGTCGAGACGCGATCGACCGCGGCCTCAAATTCCTTTTTGTCGACGACCAGTTCCTTGTCGTTACTGAGCGGGATGACCCGCGCATAGTCGGGAAACGTGCCGTCGATCAGCTTTGAAGTCAGGATCGCTTCACCGACCGTGAAGCGAATCTTTCCCGGGGACAGCTCGATCCCGACCTCGGCTTCGCCGTCCTCGATGAGGCGCTGGACTTCGCTCACCGTCTTTCGCGGCACGATGATGCCGGGCATGCCGGCGGCGCCTTTTGGCAAGTCGAGCTCCATCTGTGCCAGGCGATGGCCGTCGGTCGCGACCGCGCGAAGCGTCTGCGCTTTCGCGCTGCCGGCGGCATGGAGATAGATGCCGTTGAGGTAGTAGCGAGTTTCCTCGGTCGAGATGGCGAACTGGGTCTTGTCGATGAGCCGTTTGAGATCGGCGGCCTTGAGCGAAAACTTGTGCGTCATTTCGCCGGGGGCAAGATCGGGAAAGTCGCTTTCCGGCAAGGTCTGCAAGGTGAAGCGTGAACGGCCGGCACGGATGGCCAGTGCGGCGCGGTCGCCGGAGGATTCCAGGACGATTTGCGCGCCCTCCGGCAGCTTGCGCACGATGTCAAAGAACATGTGGGCGGGCACCGTCGTCGATCCGCCCGGCCCGACCTCGGCCGCGATGGTGTCGGTCACTTCGACGTCGAGGTCGGTCGCCTTGAGGCTGAGCTTCGACCGATCGGCGCGGATCAGTACGTTGGCCAGAATCGGGATGGTATTGCGGCGCTCGACCACGCGGTGCGTGTGACCCAGCGACCTGAGTAGCTCCGAGCGCTCTACGGTGACCTTCATCGCAAATCCGTCCCTAGGGCGGCTAACAAACAACGGGCGGCAAAAGTGGCGCGGCGGACGCCCCAGTGCAAGGCCGGCCCTCAGATCGGGTGGCCTTTTCCCTTAATTTCACGGTTTGGCCGAGCATTGCTTCAGTCCTGAAGCTGGCGCTTGAGCGCCTCGATCTCCTCGGCAAAGGCGCTGTCGTTGCCGGCGAGCGCCTCGATTTTGCGCACCGCGTGGAGGACCGTGGTGTGGTCGCGGCCGCCGAAGCGTCGGCCGATCTCAGGCAGCGAGCGCAGTGTCAGCACCTTGGCGAGGTACATGGCGACCTGGCGCGGCCGGACCAC
>DATJYT010000035.1:0-6628 GCA_035499475.1 Xanthobacteraceae bacterium
CAGCGCGGCGTTGTTGACCAGAATGTCGATCCTGCCGAAGCGCTCCATGGTCTTGGCGACCAGCGCCTTGACCGCGCTCTCGTCGCTCACGTCGGTGACGGCGCTCGCCACCGAATTGGCGCCGTAGTCGCGCGCGATCTCTTCGGCGACCTCGCTGGCGTCGGCAACATCGGCTATCATCAGCCGCGCACCCTCCTTGGCGAGCGCGCCGGCATAGTGGCGGCCGATGCCCTTGGCACCGCCGGTGAGGATCGCGACGCGGCCGTCGAGACGCGCCATATCACTTCGTCCCGTGGTGGTGGTGGCGGCGGATGAACTTCTCGAAGCCGGCGAGCTGCTGCTTGACGATGTCGATGGTCGGCTGGTCGGTCAGCGCCAGCGTCTTCTCGTCGAATTTCTTGGCAGCAAACGTGACCAGGATTTCCGGCTTGCCGTAGAGGAACGCGTCGATCGAGGTCAGGCACTGGCGCATGTGATATTGCATGCGCGCGCCGCCAAGCACGCCGCCGGCGCAGGATTGCAGCGCCACCGGCTTCTCCTTGAATGGCACGTCCTTGAGCCGCGAAACCCAGTCGATGGCGTTCTTGAGTCCGCCCGGGATCGTCCAGTTGTATTCCGGCGAGACGATGATGATACCGTCGGCGCCGCGGATGGCGTCGGCCCAGGCGGTCACGTCGGCAGGAAAGCCGTGCTCGTTCTGGATGTCGAAATTATAGATCGGCATCTTGTCCCAGGCCGGGGCCGGCTTGATCGACATTCCCTCCGGGGCGAGCGACGGCAGCGTGCGCATCAGTGCCGCGTTATAGGAGCCTTTGCGCAAACTGCCGCAAATCGAGAGCACATTTAATGTGTTGTCAGCCATGTGGTGTCCATTGTCTGGAAGGCAATAAATTGTCGATGTCCGGGCCTTTGTAAATCTCCGGACTTTGGCTCACAAGCGCACAGCGTCGCCGCCGATCACTCCGGCGACGACGCCCTCCTCGCGCTGATGCGGCCAATTTAGTTGTTGAGGATCGGATAATCCTTCGGCGAGCCGGCACCCGGCAGCGACTCGACGAAGGCGTAGATGTCTGCGATTTCCTTATCTGACAACACGGCGTCCGAGTATGCCGGCATGTCGTTTACCGGATTGCGGATCTGGCCCTTGAAGCCGTCGAACGGCAGCGCCGTGTGGGCGAGAATCGGCGCCGGTCCGCTATAGGCGCCGCCCTGACCCGAGCGTCCGTGGCATGTGAAACAGCCATCTCGGAGAAAGACCGTCTTGCCGTTCGTGGCATTGCCGGCCGGAGCGTCTTGCGCCTGCGCAGCGGATGCACCAGCTGCCAGCACGGCGGCAGCCGTGACCGCGACACGCGTAAACTTGATCATCATGTCTCTCCTTAGCGCGGATCGGTCACGACATCGACCACGGCCGGCCCGCCGGCTTTGACAGCCGCGATGGCGCGCGTCAGCGCCGGCGCGAGATCCTTCGGATCGGTGATTGGACCTTCGCCGTGAGCTCCCAGGCCGCGGGCGACGGTGGCGTAGTCGATGTTCGGATCCTTGATGGTAGTGCCGATATCCATCTTCTCGACACCGCGGCCGTGCCGCGCCGCCATCGCCACGAGGAACATGTATTCCTGATGATAGGCGCGGTTGTTCTGGATAATGTAGAGGATCGGAATCTGGTGGTGCGCCGCCGTCCACACCGCTCCCGGACTGAACATGAAATCGCCGTCGCCGCCGAACGAGAGCGTGAAGCGGCCGTGCTTCTTGTTGGCGAGCGCGGCCCCGATCGAAGCCGGCAGGTTGTAGCCGACGCCGGCGCCGCCGGAGCCGCCGTTCCACTGATAGGGCTTCTTGAAGTCCCAGAGCCGGTGCATCCAGGTGAGACGGATGCTGCTGCCGACCACCGACCAATCCTCATCCTTGATCTGGTTGTAGACCTCGGCGCACATGCGCGCCGTGGTGATCGGGCTCGCATCCCAGGCGATCGTGGCATTGATCTTCGACTGCTCGACCATGGCAAGATGCGCCTTTGCGAGCTTCTGGCCGCGTTCGTCGAAGGCGGCTTTGCGGCCTTCGTCGACGAGACGCTTTACCGCCTCGGTCAAAACCGGAAGTGACGACTCGCCGTCGCCGGCGATATTCAGATCGACATCCTGCCAGCGGCCGAAGTCCTGGTAGTTTGCCTTCTGGAACAGGTCGTGCACGCCAAGCGAGATGATCTTCGTGCCGGGCTTGTAGGCCGGATTGGAGCGTCGCTCGATGCGGTCGTGGAAGTGCGTCAGCGTGCCCCACAGGTCGTTCATCTCGATCGCCAGAATGACGTCGGCCTGGCCGATCAAGGTGCGGCGAAAGCTTTGGTTGAGCGGATGCCGCGACGGGAAGTTCATGCGCCCGGCATTGTCGATGACGGCGCACTGCAGCGTCTCGGCGAGCGCAACGAGGTTCGTCATGCCGGCCGGCGTACGGGCCAAGCGGTCGCAGATGATCACCGGATTCTGCGCCTGGACGAGGAGCTTCGCCGCTTCCGCGAGCGCGCCCGGATCGCCGACCGGCGGCACCACAGGCTCGAATTTCGGAATGCGCAGGGCGTCGCGATTGCGGATCGGATTCTCTTGCAACTCCTGGTCAAGCGACAGGAACACCGGACCCATGGGCGGTGTGGTCGCAATCCTATAGCCCCGCACAGCGGACTCGCCGAAATGCTGCAACGATGCGGGCTGATCGTCCCATTTGGTGAATTCGCGCACGAGCTGGCCGATATCGACGCCCGAATGAACCCATTCGGCGCCCGGCGCGCGCTTGTCCGCTTCCATGATGTTGCCGCCCATGATCAACAGCGGCACGCGATCGCACCAGGTGTTGTAGATGCCCATGGTGGCGTGTTGCAGGCCGACGACGCCGTGACAGGCCATCGCGATCGGTTTGCCCGCCATCTTGGCGTAGCCCTGCCCGATATGGGCAGCGATGTCCTCGTGCACGCAGGTGATGATTTCGGGCTTGTTGCCGCCGTGATTGATCACGGCCTCGTGCAGACCGCGATAGCTCGATGCGCAATTGATCGCCAGATATTCGATGCCGAGCGAGTTGAGCACGTCGGTCATGTAGTCGCCGCCGCTCGACGTCTGATTCACCGGATCGCTTCCCGGCGCCATGGTCTCGGCAGCCATCTGCCGCGGACCCGGAAGTGCGGCCTTCAATTTCTCCGCCGGCGCAACCGGCATGGCATTGGTCACTTGCGGCGTGACCGCCGTTGCGGCGGCAGCGCCAGCAAGGCCGGCGCTTTTCAGGAAATTGCGGCGGCTCGAATCGGGCTGATTGCGGCGTTTCGACATGAAGTCCTCCCAGGATCGGCGTGATGGCCGTGCAAGCTTGGCGGATTCGGCTTATTGTTTTGATTCTCGCGCCCCAGCTAGGGCTGCGTCAAGCTCGCATCGCCCGAGGGCAGCTATGAACTTGGCGAATTCAACAGCGCCGGCGCGACGATTTCCTTCCAGCTCCGCGGCGGTGATTTGAGCTCGCCATGCCTGCCCATAAAATCGGCAAAGATCTTCACCCCGTAGACCGGACTGCCGAATTCGTCCCTGATGTCCTTGAGCACCGCTTCGATGAGGGGCGAACTCAGCGTTCGCGACGGTTCATGGGTGAGGTAGATTTGCGCGGCGCGGCGCGGATCGTCGTGGATGATGCGGGCGGCTTCGTCCATCGCCTTGTCGATGACCGCGGGGATCTGCGGATGACTCTCGATATACGCGTGCGACGCGCCCAACAGGAGAAACGAGCTTTTGCCGTTCATCACCTGGGCGGAGGTGAGGACGGTGCGCATCGCACCGTCCCTCAGTGCAAGCTCACTGTACGGCGGCGAGGCGAAATAGGCGGCGACTGCGCCGGCCGCATTCGCGGGGCTGAGCGCCGCGACCAGATCGGACGGCGGCAGCGCGACGACCTGACCATCCAATCGATCGTATTGGCCGAGGCTCTTCTCCGCCTGCATTTGCAGCAGATACATTTGCGGCGCTGTCAGCGACGGCATGGCGATGCGGTCGGTCGGCTTGAAGTCGGCAATAGTCCGCAGGTTCGGCTGATTGCTGAGCAGCGCGAGCGGCATGCTGGTCAGGCCCGAGACGGCGAAAATCTGCTGCGGCGTGCCTTTGGTCTTCTCCCACGCCGCAAGCAGCGGCGCTGTGCCGAATGGCGCCACATCGATTGCGCCTGACGAGATCGCCTGCTGCATCGGACCGGCGCCGAGATAGCGCTGGTAACTTGCCTTGACGTCGAGATGCAATTCCTTGCCGTATTTCTCAACGAGCTTAAGGTCTTCGCAGATATAGGCCGGCAGAAACGCAAGGCCAAAACCGATGCCGATGCGCACCGGCTCCTGCGCCGACGCGGGCGCGGCGAAAAACGCAATCAGTGCGGCGAGGCTGCAAAGTCGGCCGCGCAAATGCCTACTCGTCCTTGATCGGATTGCGTCGCACGCGAATTTCGACCCGTGCAATGATGGAGGCGGACAACACCGACGCCTTGCCTTCGAAGGCGACGATTTTCATTTCCGGCTCCTTTCGGCGCGTCGCGACTATAGTGCTTAGCCCGGATGGAACGAAGCGAAATCCGGGCTACGGCAGAAAATAATCCCTCAGCCGCTCGCGCGCGGCGAGCGCCTTGTCGAGATCGTAGCCGTTGACGATGGCGAGACGAAAACCGCCGGGCGGCATGGCGTGTTGCTCGGGCGGGCGGTCCTCGTGAAAGGTGATCTGCACGCTGGTGATGCCGGGCGTTTGTTTGATGGCGTCGACAAGCTTTTGCGGCGGATGCCGGTAGCGTCTGTTGTTCGGCCCAAACAGCACAACGCTGTAGCCTTCGCTGCGGTCGTCGTCGTAGAAATCCCAGGCGCGATGCTCATAGAGATTGACGAGCGCATCGACCCAGCCCGGCCCGTAGAGGTCGGGCCACTGATCGGCGAAACGCAGGTGCGCCTCGATAATGACGCCGCCTATGGTTTCAAGGTTGAGCATGCCGGTATAGCCGGCGAGCTTCTCGCGCACCCAAGCGCCGCAGCGTGCTTCGATCTCGGCGTCGGGCTCGGCGTGCACTGTCCAGTAGTCGAACGTACCCTCGCCTGCCGGCTTGCCGGTGACGTGGCGCCACCATGCTGGCTCGCCCTCGACCACCGCCACGTCGGTCGAAACATGACGGCCTTCCAGCAGCGACATCCAGAAATGGCCGGGCGCGTAATGGGCGTCGTAGTCGGCCTGCGAGTGCAGCACGCGGCTGCCGACGCCCATGCCTTTGAGATTGACGATGGGCTTTGAAAAAACCGGAAACCGCGGCACCGCAACGCCATGCGGGGCCGCCTCGAGGCTTTGACTGAGCGCGACGGCGAGCTTGTCGTAAACCCAGCGCTGCGCCGGATTCCATTGCCACGCGTCGCTGTCTTCGGTCGGAATGTTGGCAACAGTCTTGACGTGGGCAAAATATTGCAGACGCCACGGATCGGCTTCGCAGATCGGCATGGCCGCCTATTTGTCTTTCGGCGCGCCTTCTTTCGACGCGCCCTCGAACGTCAGCGCATGCACGGCGAACAAGCCGTCGGTCCAGGCCTTCTGCGGCGACCAGCCGCTGCCGCGCGCGAGCGCCTGGAACGACTCGATGGTGTATTTATAGCTGTTCTCGGTGTGGATGGTCTCGCCGGCGCGGAAATCGATCGTGGTGCCGTTGATGCGCACCTTTTGCCGCTTGGTGCTGGCCAGATACATTTCGATGCGGTTGCGCTCGCCGTTGTAGCAGGCGTGATGCTCGAACGCATCGAGATTGAAATTGGCGCCGAGTTCGCGATTGATGCGCGCCAGCAGGTTTAGATTGAATTGCGCCGTCACGCCTTCGGCGTCGTTGTAGGCGCGGAAGAGGGCCTTCTGGTCCTTGATCAGATCGACGCCGATCAAGAGCAGCGAGCCGACGCCGAGCATGGTGCCGGCATGGCGCAGGAACTTGGCCGCCTCATGGGGCTCGAAATTGCCGATCGTCGATCCTGGAAAAAAGCCGACGCGGGCCAACGGCGCGATCCCCGGCGGCATATCGAACGCCTTGGTGAAATCGGCCACCAGCGGATGCACTGCAAGATGCAGAAAGTCGCGGCGTAGCTGCGCGGCGTCCTTTTGCAGGAAGTCGCCCGAAATATCGACCGGAACGTAAACCTCGACCGTCGCTGCGGCGCCAAGGAGGATGCGCGCCTTGCGGCTCGAGCCGGCGCCGAATTCGATCAAGGCGCAGTGCGGCGGAAACAGCGACGCAATGGCCGGCGCGTTCGCCTCCAGAATGGAAAGCTCGCTGCGCGTCGGATAGTATTCCGGCAACTGGGTGATGCGCTCGAACAGCGCGGAACCGATCGAATCGTAAAAGTATTTCGGCGGCAGTTGCTTCGGTTTTGCGGTCAGACCGGCGAGGATATCGGCGGCAAACGATTCCGGCGGCTCCAGCGGCTGCGGTTCGCGTAATGCGGCTTGAACGTTCATTGCACGACTCAATGTTCGTATTGGGCAAGCCGCACGCCGCTGAACTGCCAGCGGGCCGGCGGATAAAAGAAGTTGCGGTAGCTCGCACGCGCGTGGCCCGCGGGCGTCGCCAGCGACGAGCCGCGCAGCAC
>DATJYT010000036.1:0-20454 GCA_035499475.1 Xanthobacteraceae bacterium
ATCCCGATCTCGAGGACGAGTTCCCGGCGGCGCGCCGATTCGGCAACAATGACGAGATACTGCTGCTGGGTGCGATCGGCCCGCACAAAGGGTCCAGAAAGCTGTTGGAGCTGGCGCAGCGCGCGCGCTTGACCCATCCGCGGCTGAGTTTCCGCCTGATCGGCTACACCGACATTGATGACGAGTTGTCGAAAATCGGCAACGTCATCATCACCGGAAAATACGATCAGGCAGAACTGCCGCGCTTGGTCGGTGAGGCAAAGGGAAGGCTCGCACTGTTCCTGAACAATTGGCCGGAGACGTTCTCCTATTCGCTCTCCGAAGTGGTGGCGCAGGGGTTCATCCCCCTGGTTCCGGATATCGGCGCGCCTGCCGACCGCGTCCGCGCGGCGGGTTTCGGAGCCATCTTTCGATTTCCGGCGGATGTCGAGCAGATCCTTCGCCTGATCGACGATATTGCGAGCGGCCGGCAACAGCCTTGGAGCGACGGCGCAACGCCGCAGAGCTTCCAATCGCCGGCGAGTTCGGTCGAGAGAATCCGTGCGCTGCTCAGCGGGACGGCGCTTGCCTTTCCGGCCGCGGATGCGCTGTCGGGCTTCGCCGTCGCTTCACAGAGTGGAGGCCGCTGAGCGCGGCGCGGGAGAATGAGAACTGCTTCTGCGGGAAGAGTCGCCCATGCACGGGTTGTGTTTCGCAATGCGCCGGAACGCGAGCAAGTTAAAATCAGAGGTCCGATCAGCGTCATCCGATGCGGCCGCGGACGGGGAAAGAAGGACTTGCGGGCCGGATGGCGCCAAGACGTGCGGACCGCGGCCCGAGAATGTCATGCCGAATAAACCGCCATTTGCATTGATCCCGTTCACCGGTGAATTGAAGCAGCGCCTGCGTGAGCGGGGTGTCGAGACGCTGTTCAATCCGGGCCAGGTCCGATACCCCAACAATCTGGTGCTCGAGCCGCCTTGCAGTCTGAAGTGGCTCAGGATCGAAAGCGATTTGAAGCTCGGGGCGTTCAGCTATTTCGTTTCCGGGTACTGCTTCGCCTGCGAGATCGGCCGCTACACTTCGATCGGTGAAGAGGTGAATATCGGACGCCAGGACCATCCGACGTCCTGGTTGAGCACAAGCCCATTCCAGTATCTCAATACGCCGCTGTTCGAGATCGGCCACAACTTCGAAGCTGCCGAGCAATTTCACGCCTATCGCAGCCATCTGGTCGGCGTCATGCCGGGCACCGTGCTCAAGCACACCACCATCGGTCATGACGTGTGGATCGGACACGGCGCGTTCGTTCGCGCCGGCGTCACCATCGGCACCGGCGCCGTCGTCGCGGCGCAATCGGTCGTCGTCAAGGATGTTCCGCCCTACGCGATCATCGGCGGCAATCCGGCGCAAGTCATCCGCAGCAGGCTGCCGGAGAAAATGGCCGAGCGGCTCATGGCGACGCGCTGGTGGCGATTTGCGCCTTGGCAATTCGATCAAGTCGCTTTCCACGATCTTGATCGATCGATCGGGCGTATCGAGGAGATTGCCGCCACCGCGGAACCCTACGAGCCGAAAAAGCTCCACCTCAGCGATATTGTCGCCGAAATGGCGGCGTAGACATTTTTGCGTGTCGTTGATTCAATTGCAGCAGAAGCGTGTGTTCGCACGACCCTTGGCAAAATTGTCGGCATGCAGCCGGGAGCTTCGGCCGACCCCTTCGGTGGTGCGGCCGTACCACGAGAAATGCTCTCGTGCGCCCGCACGACAGGCCGAAAACTGCGCTTAAAGCAAGGTGATATTTTTTACCGCCCTGCCGTACACGGAGGAAAACGCTTGTTTCTCAGGATGTTCCTCGTGGCTGCCGCATCTGATTGCTTAATCATGTCTGAAAAAGCGTCACCCGCTGGGCGCTGGCGTTCAGTGGCAACATATTGAGTTACCAGGGAATTCAGTTCATAATTCTGCTGAATTGTGATACTATCTTGCGGCTGCGGTTCACAAAACGGATTTGCAATTCGACGGATGATCGCAAGAACGCAGTTTCCAGGACGAGGTTATCGTCCGGCCCGATCGATACACGAAAGCGCTGACACAGAAGATGCCGGCAACGCCTGAGACGCAGTGGGATTTGCAATGAACGCTCTGATCGAACTGGAAGCCATGCTTTCGGCCTCACCGACCCCGGCCCCAGCCGAAGAGGCGCCGCCGCCCTCGGGCCTTGCCGCCCTGGTCATCGTCGCGCGCCATCACGGCGTGCATTTGTCGGTGTCGCAGCTCAAGCACGACAACGTCCTGACCACCGACGAAGTTTCGGTCGACGAAATCGTGAAATGCGCCAAGTCCGCCGGCTTGGCGGCGAAGCTCGTCAATCTCGATTGGAACGGGTTGAAGCATCTCGGCAGGGCGCTGCCGGCCGTCGTGCGGCTGCGCACCGGCGCCACCATGGTGTTGCAGCGCGTCGACGACGAAGCCACGGCCGCGCGCGTGATCCTTCGCGACCCGAATGCCGACGAAGATGCGCTGCTGGTGGTCGACCGGCTGCGTTTCCTGGAGGCCTGGACCGGAGAGGTCGTGCTGATCAAGCGCGACTACGAGATTGACGACGAAGAGCAGCCGTTCGGTCTCGGCCTGGTGGCCGCGCTCTTGTTCCGCGAGCGGTGGATGGTGCGCGATATCTCGATCTGCGCCATCCTGCTCGGCTTCCTGGCGCTGACGCCGATCATGTTCTGGCGGCTGATGTCGGATCGGGTCTTGTACTTCAAGGCCTACAACACGTTCTACGTCCTGTGCGCCGCAATGCTGATCCTCATCGTGTTCGAGGCGGTGTTCACCTACATGCGCCAGTTCCTCATCCTGCAGATGACGACGCGCGTCGACGTCAAGCTCGGCACTTACGTCTTCGAGAAGGTGCTGAATCTGCCGATCGATTACTTCGAGCGCACCGAGGCGGGCCGCATCTTCCATGACATGTGGGAGCTGCGAAAGATCCGCACCTTCATGGTCGGGCAATTGCTGGGAACGATCCTGGATTCGACGACGCTCCTGTTCTTCATTCCGGTCATGTTCTTCTTCAGTCCCGCGATGACGTTTGCGGTTCTGGGAATCTGCGGCCTTATCGTCGCGTGGTTGCTGGCGATGCTGCCCTACTATCGCGAGAAGTCGAGCGCGGCGGAGAAAGCGGCGACGCAGCAGGCCTCCTTCCTGGTGCAGACGATCCATGGCATCCGCACCGTCAAATCGCTGGCGCTCGACGCGCGGCAGCGGCAGATGTGGGACGTCCATGTCGCGAAGGTGGCGAAGACCCGCCTCGCCGAAGGCAACGCCGCCAACCTGATGTTCACTTTCGTGCGGCCGCTCGAGCGGTTGGCCGTCACCGGCTCGTTCGCGCTTGGTGTTTATCTCGCGCTGTCGACCAGCGACCCGGTCTACATCGGTGCACTGTTCGCATTCATCATGCTGTCGCAGCGCGTCTCGGCGCCGCTGATGCAGATGGCGCGGCTGGTCAACCAATTGGACGAGGCGCGCATTGCGGTGGCGGTGGTCGGCAACCTCGTCAATCATCCGGCGGAGGAAGGACGCAGCGGAAACGGCGTGCTGACGCCGCTGCGCGGCCGCGTTGAATTCTCCGGCGTCACGTTCCGCTATGCCGGGGCCGTGTCTCCGGCGCTGGACCACGTTTCGTTCGAAGTAGCGGAAGGAACCACCCTCGGCATCATGGGCCGCAGCGGCTCAGGCAAGACGACGATCACCCGTCTGTTGCAGCGGCTGCATTCCAACTACGAAGGCCTGATCAAGATCGACGGCATCGACGTGCGCGAGTTCGACGTCGATCATCTGCGCCACAGCCTCGGCGTCGTGCTGCAGGAGAATTTCCTGTTCAGCGGCACGATCCGCGAGAATATCGCCGCGGCGAAGGCGGACGCCACTTTCGACGACGTCGTGCGCGCGGCAAGGCTCGCCGGCGCGGAGGAGTTCATCGACAAGCTGCCGCGGGGCTACGAGACTTTCATCTACGAAGGATCGCCGAACCTGTCCGGCGGCCAGCGCCAGCGCATCGCCATCGCGCGCGCCCTGATCGTGGATCCGCGCGTCCTGATCCTCGACGAAGCCACCAGCGCGCTCGACGCCGACAGCGAGGCCATCGTCAACGCCAACCTGACCCGCATCGGCCACGGCCGCACGCTGATCATCATCTCGCATCGCCTGACGTCGCTGGTCGAGGCGGATGCGATTCTGGTCCTCGAGCGGGGCAAGGTGCACGACATCGGCCGCCACGGCGAACTGCTGTCGCGATGCGACATCTACAGCGATCTCTGGCATCAGCAGAATCGCAACGTCACGGCGTCGATCGGGCGGCGCGACAAGCCGCCATTCAGGACGCCAAGCCTTGTCTGACAACAACACCTCGCTTGCCGAAGTTCGCCGGTTTCAGTCCGAGGCGGACGCCATCCGGGAGGCCCCGGAGCCGCGTTTCGCGCGCGTGACGGTCTGGGTGTGCTCCGGCATGATCGTCTGCCTTGTGGCGCTGATGGCGCTGACGCGGATGGATCGCGTCGTATCCAGCACCGGCAAGATCGTTCCGACGAATCTTCTCAGCGTCTATCAGGCGCTTGATCCGTCGATCATCCGCACCATCGACGTTCACGAAGGCCAGCAAGTTCAGAAAGACCAGCAGCTGGCGTCGCTCGATCCGACCTTTGCGGCGGCCGACGTCAAGCAATTGCGCCTGCAAATCATCAGCCTCGATGCTCAGATGGCGCGCGATGAGGCGCAGCTTGCCGACAAGCCGCTGGTCTATCCCGACAGCACGGATCCGGACGTGCTTAAATATGCCGCCCTCAACAAGGCCTATTACGACCAGCAGGTGGCGCAGTATAAGGCGCAGCTCGACAGCTTCGACTCCAAGATCAGCCAGACGCAGGCCACGGTCCGCAAATACCAGACCGACGAGAACGGCTACAAGCAGCGCTCGGAAATCGCCAAGCAGATCGAAGATATGCGCACGCTCCTGGCCGAGCATGGCAGCGGCTCGCAGCTCAACAAGCTGATCTCGCAGGACCAGCACATCGATCTCGTCCGCAACCTCGATTACGACCACAACAGTCTCATTGAAGCCCAGCATACGTTGGATTCGCTGAATTCCGACAAGCAGGCCTTCATTCAGCAATGGCGGACTAATCTCAGCCAGGATCTGGTGGCGGCGCGCGGCACTCTCGACACTGCCAAAACCCAGCTCGAAAAGGCGCAGAAGCACCAGGAGCTCGTGCACTGGAAAGCCGACGAGCCGTCGATCGTATTGACGGTGGCGAAGCTGTCGGTCGGCTCGGTGTTGAAGGAAGGCGATACGCTCTTGACCCTCATGCCGCTGAACACGCCGCTTGAGGCGGAGTCCCGCGTGCCTTCGCGCGACGTCGGCTTCGTCAGGGTCGGCGACCGGTGCACGCTCAAGATAGACGCTTTCAACTACATGGAGCACGGCACCGCCGAGGGCGTGGTGCGCTGGATCAGCGACGGCGCGTTCAACACCGACGACAACGGCCAGCCGGTCGATGCCTATTACAAGGTTCGCTGCAGCATCGATGAAGAGCATTTCATGAATACCGGCCCGAATTTCAGACTCATCCCCGGCATGACGCTGGAGGCCGATATGAAGGTCGGCAAGCGCTCCGTCCTCGCTTACGTGGTGAGCGGCGTGCTGCGGGGCTTCGATGAGTCCATGCGCGAGCCGTGATTCCTTCCGTGCTCGACCTCCTCGATCGTATCCGGCCGTCCCACGGGCGAGCCGCCATGGCTTCGGTGCACGATCTGCTTGATCGTTTCCGGCCGGCCGCCGGCGATGATCGCGCGCTGCAGCTCCTGCAACGCGGCACCGCCGCACACGCGAAGAAGCGCTATGTCGACGCGCTCAGCAACTGGATGGAAGCGAGCGCGCTCGGCAATGCCGAGGCGCAATATCAGATAGGCCTGCTCTATGCGCGCGGCGAGGGCGTGCAGTGGAACATGCCGGATGCCGTGGCGTGGTACAAACGGGCGGCCGAACAGGGTCATGTCGAAGCGCAATATCAGCTCGGCCTCACTTACATGAGGGGCACGACGGCCAGCCCCTGGCCGAACAGTTCCGACTATTGGCTGTCGAAAGCCTCGATGCAGAATAGCGAGGCGGCGGACAAAACCCTGAAGCTACTGTTCCCCAACGGTCTCACGGTTGAAAAAGATCTCGATGAGGCCATCCGCTGGATGCGCATGGCGGCGGACGCTGGAAAGGTCGAGGCGCAGGCGCTGGTCGCCGACATGTACCGGTGGGGCCGGGGATGCCGGCAGGATTATGCCAAGGCGCATCGTTGGTATCTGATCGCGGCGGAACAAGGCAACGCGGCCGCGGAATTCGGACTCGGCGATATTTTCTATCAGGGGCTTGGCGTCACGACCAATTATGATGCCGCCGCCGACTGGTATGAAAAGGCCGCCGATCACGGCGATGCCAGGGCCCAGGTCGCGCTGGCGAGCATGTATCTCAAGGGCCAGGGCAGGCCGCAAAATGAGGAAGAAGCCGGTCGCCTGTTCGTGAAGGCGGCCGAGAGCAATGATTCGCGCGCCCATTACAACGCCGCGCTGATGTATCTCAGCGGCAAGGGACTGCCGGAGAATCTCATCCGGGCGGAAACCCATTTGCGAAAATCGGCCAAGCAGAATTATCTTCCCGCGATCATCAGCCTCGCCGAGTTCTACGCGCGGGGCAGAGGCGTCGAACCGGATCTTCGCGAAGCGTCGGACTGGTATCGCAAGGCCGCCGAACTCGACGACGTCCAATCCCAGTTCATCATCGGACGGCTTTATGCCACCGGCACGGGCGTACCGCCCAACATGCGCGAAGCCGCGCGGTGGTTCACGCGTGCTGCGGAGCAGGGCCACGCCACCGCGGCCTACAACATCGGCGTGTTCTACGCGAAGGGCACCGGCGTCGAACGGGACAACACCAAAGCGATCGAATGGTACAAGATCGCGGCAGATCGCGGCATCACGCCTGCCCAGTTGCAACTCGGCAAGCTGTATCTGGCGGGCGAAGGCGTTGAACAAGATTCGACGCTCGGCATCGACCTGATACGCAAGGCCGCCGAAGAGGGCGATCCGGACGCGACCACGACGCTGGCGATGCTCCATGTCAAAGGCGATGGCGCCGAACGCGACCATGATCGCGGTGAAGAGTTGCTCAAGAAGGCGGCGCAGACGGGTTATGCTCCCGCCGCCGTGCAATTGGGCCACTTCTATTCCGGCAAATATGGCGCCACGGCCAGGATGGACCAGGCCGTCGAGTGGTACCAAAGAGCCGCCGAGGCCGGCCAAACCGAAGCGCAATTCACGCTGGCAACGCTCTATCTCAACGGCGCCGGCGTGAAGGCCAATGCCGAACGCGCGGCAGCCTGGTTCGAGCGCGCGGCGCACGCCGATCATGCCGCTTCGCAGTTTCAGCTTGCCGTGATGTATTGCACCGGTCAGGGCGTGCAGAAGGATTTCGAGCAAGCGGTCATCTGGTACGAGCTCGCCGCGCAACTCGGTCACAGGCTGGCGCAGTACAATCTCGCGGTCATGGTGACCAAAGGGCAGGGCTGCGAAGCGGATCCGGCGAAGGCGCTGTCATGGTATCAGAAGGCTGCCGAGCAAGGCACGCCGGAGGCTCAGCTCGCGCTCGGCGATATGTATCGTTTCGGCCGTGGCGTCGACCAGGATGGCGCGCTGGCGCGGCATTGGTATGAACAGGCCGCGCGACAGGGTCATGAAGCCGCCGCGGCGAGACTGGCGCAGCTCGCGTAAGCTGAGTTCAGCCTGCTTCGGGAAACATGTCCAGTTTGTTCGCCCGCAGATGCAGCAGCAACTGTTGCTTGTTCGCTTTCGGCATAAGGCCGATCGCCCACAGATCGAACGAGCTTCCGCGCTTTGCCAGCACTTCGGCAAAGCCGCTGTCGATCATGAGTCGGCCGAGCCGGTCGGCCGTAAAGCCGGTGTGGTGCGACATGAACAGGTTGCCGCGCGCGACCGAGACCGACAGGCCGTAGAGCATGTCGAGGGCGGTGATCGGACCTGCCGGCGACTGATAGGCCGCGTCATCGATCCGTCCGTCCAGGACAAGCTCAGCGACAGCCTCCAGGTCGGGACTGGTGATCAGGGCGAAGCCATCCGGTTTCAAGACCCTGCGGAATTCCGCCAGCGCCTTTGGAACTTCGTGCGTGTAGAGGTGCTCCAGGTTGTGTGAGCACCAGATGGCATCGAACGTGCCGTCGTCGATCTTGCTCAGGTCGGTGATCGAGCCCACGATGTCCGGCGTGGTTCGCGTATCGATATCGAGCCTGGTCTCGCTCCAACCGAGGGTTCGAAAAGCCGCATGCAGCCGCTCCGGCTTATAGATCCCGCACCCGGCGTTGAGAACCCGTTTGATCGCGTTACCGCTCGGTTCACCAAGATCGATGATGCTCGTTACCGGTTGCGCCATCGCTTGTTCCCATCGTTCAACGATGCAATGTGCCCGATTGTCGATGATCGTTCCATCATTGTCTCGGTATATCGGCCGGATGATTTACAATCTGCTTCCACCTGTCCGAATTTAAGGCCACGGCCGGTGTGGTCTCCCGCGTTCGTTTGTCGCTGTCAAAATCCGGGTGGTATGTCGGCCGCGACGGGCGTCGCGCAAATCCTGGCGTCGCGCGGACGCGGCGGCCAGGCCAGCGCCGAGAACGGTATCGCATCAAGCGAAAGAACGGGGCTGTAGCAAGGATCACTGAGCAGAAACTCGCCCCAGCGCGCCCGCAGACTCCGCAATTCGCGCGCGTAACGCGTGGCTTGCCCCGGCAGGCTATCCGGTCCCCGGCGCGGCGGCTCCGAAGCGTAAAGGTGCGCGTGCGGTGACAGCACGATGCGTTTGCCTTGCGCGCGTAACTTCAGGCAAAGATCGACGTCATAGTAATTGAACGGAAAATGCAGTTCGTCCATGCCGCCGACGTCGAGATAGTCGCGGCGCCGCATTACCAGGCAGGCCGCGGTCACCGCGCTGCATTCATGCGCGACACGCAGCAGATCGGTATAGCCGGGGTCGTCCTCAAGACGTTCGCCGAACGCGGGAACGGCGGCGAAATTCGCTCCCAGCACCGTTCCGCCGTGCTGGACGACGCCGCTCGGCCACGCCAGCAGTGCACCAACCGCGCCGACATCATCGTCACCAAGCCGGCTCAGCATTTCTGGCAGCCACCGGTCGTCATTGGCGCGCACATCGTTGGCGAGCAGGCAAATGAAATCGCCTTTTGCGCCGGCCACCGCGATATTGTTGAGACGGGCAGGATTGAAAGGCCCCGGGGCCGTAATAACGGTCGCGATGCTCCGATCCAGGTCGTTGAAGAACCGAATCGTCTCCGGGTCGGAGGAATCGTTGTCGATAATGACGATATCGACGTCGCCATGGGCGACGGCCGGCTGAATCGAGCGCAGGCAGGATCGCAACAAGCCGAGCTGGTTGCGCACCGGGATGACGATCGTGGTCGATCCGGAGGGAGTTGGGCGCAGCACATGCGCCGCCGGAAAGAGGGTCGACGGCGTTTCGGAAATTCGGCATGCGAGTTTTCTCGTGCGCAGATGCGCGGCGGTCGCCTGGGCAAGAATCCGACTGTCGGCGGCGTGATCGAAGGTGTCGACGACCGCCAGCGCACCGGGAATGTGGACAACCTTGTGATTGTGCGATGGCCCTCCGTCCAAGCTGGCGTTGAACAGACGGTAGAGATCGGACGCTCCGGCCGCGACGGCCGCTTGCGCGGTCTCGCGGCGCAATGCGAAGAGTTGCGCGCAATAGCCTTGCTCGAGCATTCGCTCGTAGTCGAAGGCGGGCAGGCAGATTGGTGACGGCACGCCGTCGCCGCCTTCGATATCGAAATCGCCATAGAACGCGACAGCTTCGGGAAAGTCGTCGAAGGCACGGGCGAACCGGTGCAAAGCGTCGGGTGCAAAGCGCGTGCCTGATCGGGCGAAAATCACATATCGAGTTTGCCCGGCATCGCCCGAGAGAAATTCCTGCATCTGCTCGCGCACGAAGGCCGAGGGCGCGTCGGCGGCGGGCAGTGCCGCGGCCACCCAGTCTTGAAGATTGCTGTCTTGCAGGCTCACCAGGGTGGGCTCCTGGTTCCCCGGGCCGACCAGGGCAATCGCGATCGGCGAGTCGTCGGCTCCGCGGTCGTCGGCAATCGGAAAGCGTTTGCACCAGTTGGCGTATTCGGTGAACGGCATCGACATCGGGAACAGACGATCGAATTGCGCTGCCCTCAGGCGCTCATCGTCGAGCGCGCCGTGCTCCTCGATGGTTCTTCGCAGGCCGTCGCGAAATGCCACGAAGGTCAGGGGACTGCCCGGTAAAACGTCTCCGTTCTCGCGAACGAATTGCACGCGCCTGACGCGCCCGTCGGCGAAGCGCTCCGGCAGATGAAGATCGAACCGGCGTGCCAGGCGGGCATCCGTCGCCGTACCGACATTCGCCCAGTGTGTCGCGCTTGCTTCGGCAACGCGTTCGCCGTCGATGACGGCCGTGACAATTGGCGTGCCGTCGGCGTCGCCGGCGCACCAGCCTTCAAAGCGCAGCCCGCCGATCCAGGTCAGATTGTTCGCGGCCTGGAGCCTGGAACCATCCGCCCGCCGGGCGCTGAGCGGGATGGGCGCGCCAACCGCAATATCGCTGTTGGCGATACGGATTTCGATAATCGAGGCAAGGTCAACGACGCTCTGAGAAAGCCTGAAAGCAAAGCCATAGCAGCCGTCGCCCACACCTTCGATCACAAGCTCGTCCGCAGAGGCATCGGCCCGGGCGATCCTGAAAGGAGTACCGTCGAGCAGCAATTCCACGACAAAGCGACGCCCGAGATCGGACTCGTCAACGACATAGCCCGCGAAGGTCAGATCATCGACCCTGAAAAATGCGGTGCGCAGCGCTTCGCGCCGATGTCGAGCTCGATTCGTGGATGGTTTCTTCATCGTCCTATATTCGCACCATCCAGGAAACCAGCGCATTGCTAACTTCGTCGCTCGGCAAATCGGGAGATAAAGCGAGATCGCCTGTTTCCGGCGGAATCCCTCCGAACGACCAATCAAATGCGGCGGTCGGGGCAAGGCTTGCGATTGCCCCGATTTTCGGATGACCGAACAGCGGCTGGCGTGACGGGACGAACAGGGCGCCCACGCCGTATTGGCGCAGCACCCTTTCAAATTCGTCCACCTCGACCGGACCGGTGACGAAAACATTGTCGAGCTTCATCAGGCCCAAATCGTCGATCGTTTCGCCGATGACGACGCAGGAACGCTCGGGCTGCTTGCGGCCGAGGGACTGCGCCACGGCTTTCATCAACTGATATTCGGCGAATCCAGTGCCGACCGGGACGAAACCGATCGACGGTCCGTATGAACCCGAACGGCTCGAGGCGCGTTGCGGGTCGCCGCACTCGATGATGTCGCGGCGGCCGGTGATACGTCCGGCGAAGGCCCGGCCGCGAGGGCCGCAGGCATAGATACGTTGGGCACGCTCGACGATTTTGGCCCAGGCCGGCGACCGGTCCTTGGCGGTTTCCGCACGCGACGGCGTTGCCGCCGTGGTGCGTGGCAGGCATTCGTCGCAGGTCCGTCCCGCCATTAACGCACGACACGCGCTGCCATCGTGACGAATAAAGCTGCCGTGCCTGCACAACAGGCCGCCGTCGGCGACCAAGAGATCAATCGGCAGTTTCAATTGCTGAAGCACGTGAACGAAGACAGGCGGGATTTTTGCAGGATCGGCAATTTCGATGCGGGTCGGGCGCAGCCGGCGCAGATAATCGATAGCGGCAGCTCGTTCGGCGGGCGTTGCCAGCGTGAACGCCAGCGACTGCGGCATGGCTTTCGCCGAATTGACCAGAGACACGACCGGCCCGCATCCGGTGGAGCAGCGGATTTCTGCAATCACCGCTTTGGCGTCGTTGGACGCCAGCGATCGGGCGCGCGCCTCCACGATCGATCTGATCGGCCCCGGCCCCGTGACCAGAAGGATCGCACCGGCGTAGCGCTTGACCATGGCGCGCTCAACCGCCTGCCGTGCCGGGCGCAGCGGGTCGGCTTCAAGAAAAGCCGCACACTCGGCGCGATACTTCGGAAACCATTGTTCGATCGTTTCCAGATTCTGCACGACAAGCGAGCGCTTCTCCGCGCCGAATGATCGGGAGCCGGCATGCCCGACATAAACGTCGGCGGCGCAGACATTGCGAAATCCCAATTCGGCGGCGCGCAGACACAAATCGACGTCCTCGAAGTAGCCGCGTCGAAACGCGTCGGATAGCGCCCCGATGGCGTTAAGACACGCGCGCGTCACGTAGAGACAGAACCCGATGCCGTTCGGCATATCGATGACTCGGCCTGCATTGGCTTTCGCCGCAGCGGCGTCGAGCGCACAAACTTCGTCGTAGGACCCGAGCGGGTTGGAGCGGAATGGGACGGGAAAGCTCGTCAGTTCGCCGTTATTCGACAGGGGCGTGATGGTGCCGATCTTTGTCTCGCGCCGCGCGGCCGCTTCGAGCCGTCCGATGAAGCCGGGCGGCACGATTGTATCGGCATTGAGCAAAATGACGTCGCCCCGGCCGGATTCGGCGAGGCCGCGATTGACGGATTCGGCAAAGCCAAGATTGTGTTTGTTGGTGAGGAGGCGAACCTGCGGCTTTCTCGCCAACGCCCGCACCAGGCGCTTGATGGACGGATCCTTGGAATCGTCGTCGATCAGGATCAGGCGGGTCGTGCGGCGTCTGGCGAGTTCCCGCATCAGGCTGTCGAGGCACGCTTTGGTCGCCGCAAAATCCGCGTAAACCGGAACAATGACGTTGAGCGGCGCATCGGCCGGCGCCCGACGGGCGGCTGGGTTTCGCTTGTGGTCCGATGATGCGGTGCCGGCATTGGCGCGCATGCGCGCTTGGTGGAACGTCGTGTTCCCAGCCTGGAGCAGGACACGCTGCGGCTTGCTCGACAGCGGGCGGTCAACGGCGAAGCTTGCAGCGGACGCCGCGTCCGTCGCCAGCGGATGATCCGGATCGGCCGGCAAGGTCACGCAGACCTCGCCGTCGTCGCCGCTGATCGTCAATTTGGCCCGTTTGCGACGATCCCATACGGCCCATCCGCTCACCGCGGCGTCGTTCCATTCGATCGCGGCGAAGTCGCTTTTGCCGGCGCGGCGTGCAACGGCAAGCGCCGAGGCGATGCCGGCAAAATCATGTTCGACGGCGATGAGGCGCTGCGCCGCGCTGATTTGCGCTTCACCTTCGCCCCATGCCAGCATTCTGCGGTTGGCGGCGAGATCGTCCGGCGCAAGCTCGAGCGCCTGCGCGATGTCAGCACAGGCCGCATCGGAACATCCCATTCGGTACGAGATCTCGCCGCGAAGCGCATAGTGATAGGCCTTCGCCATGGGCGAAATCCGGCAACGCCGGTCGGCAAATCTGAAAGCCTCGGCGAGATCGCCGCCGGCAAGTTTCTGCACCGACAAAAGTTCCAACGCCTCGAAATGACGCGCTGCGTCCAGCAAAATCAGATCCGACAGCACGGCGGCGATCAAACCTCCTCGTCCTGCGGCACCAGGACTCCCCGGGGCATATGCGCGGGCTTGCGGTCAAGCTCGATGCCCAAATAATCAAGCAGCCGCGGCAGGCAGACATCCTGAACGCTGAAATTCTTGACGATGGTGGCGCGGGCCGCGGCACGGTGCGCTTTGAACCGGCGCGGCTGCGCCAGCGCTTCGATGATGCGTGCGGCGAGCTCATCGACATCAAAAAAAGGAACCAGGATGCCGTTGTCGCCGTCGATGACTTCCTTCACCGGAGCGGTCGCCGACGCGATGACCAGGCAACCCGTACTCATGGCCTCGAGCAGCGACCACGACAGCACGAACGGATAGGTCAGATAGACGTGGGCCGAGGATATCTGCATCGCGCGCAGAAAGTCGCGATGACTGAGATTGCCGGTGAAATGAATGCGCTTCTGGTCGACGCGGTCGGCAATCTCCTTGAAGAAGATCGATTTCCAGGTTTCACCGCGCGGCGGCAATGCGCCATAGGGACTGCCGTTGCCGCCGATGAGCAGGATCTGCGCATTGGGACGCTCGGCGAGAATCCGCGGCAGGGCGCGGGTAAAAATGTGGAAGCCGCGAACCGGCTCAAAATTTCGCGCTACGAAAGTCACGACTTCATCGTTCTTGGCAAGCGTTCGCCCGTCGGCCAGGCGGAAGCTTGCTTGCTGCGACGGCTTCGCCTTTTCGACATCCACGCCTTCATGAATGACTTCGATCCTGCCTTGGTATTCCCGCGGGTAGGTCGAGCGCTGCCATTGCGTCGGGGAGATCGCCTTGTCGCAGTCGACAAGCGACAGCAATGTTGCGGCGTTCTTGAGATGCAGGCCGACTTCGCCGTCGATGCCGATTTGCGGAAATTCCGGGTCGAAGCCGTTGTCCTGGCCTTCGATGCGGTAAAAGAACTCGCAATAGGTGACGAGCTGCGCTTTCGGAAACATGGCGCGCAACGGCAAGGCCTCACCCCAGCCCGGATGGACGAGGACCACATCCGGCACGAACCCCGATGCCGACAGCGAGGAGGCGGCGTACAACACCTCCTCGGCGCGGCGGCATTCCAGATCGAATCGGCGCGCGAACGGATGCGTCGGTGATACGTCGGGATTTCTGAGCGAATATTTGCGCAGCTTCACCCCCGGCAAGGCCCGGGCGGTTTCGGTTCCAATGGCCGCAAGTTCGAAGCCGGGCTGGCGCGCCAATGCTTCGGCAAGGTGAAGAAATTGTGCAGGAAAGTTATTGTGGACGAATAGGATTTTCTTCATATCGCAAAAACCGGCCGACTCTGTTCGGTTCGCTCAGTCATAAGACAGAGCGTCGTTCGAGGCTCGTGCGAACTGTTGGCCTGATGTCTTATCGGCATGAAAGACAATGCAAGTTTTACTTAAGACCGCAATGCCATGGCAATCCGTTTAGGTGATCGATATATTGCCTGCTCGTTCCATCGCGGGCTCGATCGGTGGCAAGGATTCAATGGGTTCGTCTTCTCAAGAGAAGACCCTCGACGTGCAGAGGGGTTTGTTCCTCGTAAAGTATGATTCCAGTGAGAGCGCAAATCGACCGCCGCGCGTGAGCGTCGCGCCCGATGCGGAAAGCGAAAACGCGCTTGAATTGATCCTTTCGCCGGACTCCGTCGACGCGACGCTGTGGTCCCCCGGCGCAAGCCTTGTGGTCAGGGCGGTCGATCGGGGCCGTCTCAAGGTCGTAGTCGAGCCGGCCGAGCCGAATGGCTCGACTGCAGCTCGCGTCAGCATCGCGGTCCTGTCCGACGACCCGATGGGGGCTAGAGAATCGGGACTGTTGCCGGCGGCCCTCGACCTCTCGAACTTCCGGGTTCTGGGCCACGTGGCGGGGATCGGCGACGTCACCGTCTCGGCCGATGATTGGGTTGGCGGCCCGCTCGCCCCCTCCCGCATCGAAGGCATGGCCATTCAGTGGCCCGACAAGCCTCGCGACATCGACTTACGCTATGCGGTCACGGTCGGCGGTCCGTCACCGCGTCAGGGGCAATTTGTATCGGTCGGCAGTTTTGCCGGCACCAGGGGCCGCGCATTGCCCGTGGTCGGGGCCACCCTTGAAATCTCAGGTTCGGGAGCGACAACCCATCAACTCAGAGTTGATACGATCTTTTTGGGTTCGCCGCAGATGACGGTTGCGGGAGCGAGGGTCGTCCTGGCCGGACCGACCGGGCGCGAGCCGCTTGTGGGACTAAGGATTGTCGTCGAATCGATCGATGCCGTGCGCGCCAACCGGCCGACAGCGCAACCCGGCGTTAGCCAAAAGCCGTCGCGGGCGGGCGCCAGCGCGCGGACACCGCAAGTCGCCGGCAAAGAAAATCAAACGATTCATAAGACAAGCACAGTTGCGCGAGGTCGTGCTGCCGCCACGCCCGATATCGACATCGCCGAATCTCAATCAAGCGGCGCTACGGCTCAATCATTGAGCAAGCGCGGCAGCCGGGTCCGCGTGTTCCGCAGCGCTGCGCGCAGCAAAGCGCGATAAAAATAAAATTGCGAAGAGTTGGTGGAGTTTGACTTTAGGGCGGTTTGCCACAATTGGCGCGAATTGCCGTCCGAGAAGGGATTAACGCACGGGGGCCCGAATCGTCGGCGCGTCATCGGATCAGGCTTTCACACCGCGGAAATCATGTTTTTCGGCTCGGTTGGCCTGGATTTTGCGAACTTGAAAGAACTTGGTTCTAAGCTGTCGAGTGGTGAAGTCATGCCGCGGTATAAGAAGGGGCTTAGAGGACGGGCCGACGCCGGTATCCAAAGGGTCGGAAAGATAGAAGCGGAAATCGTTCAGATGGCGACGATACCCCATGTCAATGTAGCTTTCGGCAATCTCCCTGAAAATCTCGAAAAGCCCGGCGATGAGGTTTCCGTACCGCGCGAAACGTTGGCGCGCCTGCTCGACCTCTACATTTCGTGTTGGGATTTCGACGAAGATTGGTACCTCGCCAATTACGCCGATGTGCAGGAAGCGGTCGGCCAGGGCAAGTTTGCCTCCGGGTGGGCGCATTTCCGGACGATCGGATATCTCGAGGGCCGGCTCGGCCACCAGCCGATGGTCGACGGCGAGTGGTACGTCAACACATATCCGGATATCGCGCAGGCGATCCTGGACGGGAAGATCAAGAATGCGGCCGACCATTATATCCAGCACGGTTACAAGGAAGGGCGTTTGCCCCACGATCCGGGAATTCATCCGAAGTGGTATGCGCCGCGCTATCTCCCTTCGGTCGATCCCAACAGCGCCGATCAAGACGTCCTGCTCGAGCATTTTTTGAGAAGTGGTTATCGCCAACTGGCGGTGCCGATCCCGCCGCGCTGAACGAACCGGGACACAGGTCGCTCATGGCTAAGACGTTTCCGGTCTCCGTCCCGAAATTCGACGAGAGGCACTATCTCGACGTGAATGCCAACGCCAAGGACGCGATCAAATCCGGCAACGTGGACGGTGCGTTCGAGCATTACCTGCGTCACGGCATCGACGAGAACAAGTACACCTTGATCCGCCGCGAGGCGACGACGCTGGCCTGCTCGGCCGACCGCTTCCTGGTTTCGGAATCCGGCTTTTGCCTGCTGCTCGGCTGGCTGGCGGACGAGGGCTGCGATCCGCCGCGATTCCGGCTGGTCGGCGGCGATTTCAACGTCGAAATCCCGCCGACGGCCATCTTCCGCCACGCGCGCAAGGACGTCGAGGAGAGCGTCAAGGGCGGCGCCTACGACTATGGCTTCGTCGCCTTCGGCCAGTCGCCCTCGAAATCATTATTGAAACAGTCGCTGCTGTTTCAGATCAACTCGGTTGCGGGCGCGTTCCAGACCAAGATCACCCCGGAACTCATCTCCGACAAGCGGCTGATGGACATTCTGCTGCAGATGATCGCGGTGACCGAGGCGCACGCCGGCAAGGAAGTGACGCTCTATCAATTTCTGTCGGGCGCGGCGGGCGGTTCGCTGGTCGAACTGTTCCGCACGCACGTGGCGGCATCGACGGCGAGCCCCTACATCGAGCGGTTCCGGCCGCGCAAGGTATCGCATTCCTTCATATCAGTCCTGTTCGGATCGACGGAGCCGATCAAGCTGCAGCCGATTCTCTTCAATGCCGCAAAAGTCGATTTCGGCGAGTGGATCTATGTCTGCAATTCGCCGGAGGACGCTGGAGCGGTGCTGTGCTACGCGCGCCTCATTTCCGACCTTTATGACGTGATGATCACCGTCATCGTCTTGGGCGACAATGCCGGCTTCGGCGCCGCCAACAATGTCGCCATCGAACACGCCGCCAGCGACCGGATCATCATCATCAACCCCGATATTCATGTTTTTCCGGCGCACGCGGCGCAGGTGCAGCGGGTTTTATCCGACGGCGATTTCGGCACGACGCTGTGGGGCGGGCTGTTGTTCTACGACGAGCGCACCCTGATGCATTCCGGCATGTATATCGACGCCGACAGTTTCGTCCGCCGCAATTCGCTCAACCGTCACGACGAGGCGGCAGTGTCGAGCTGCCGGCTGCTGCGGGTGGAGCATTTCGACAAGAGCGTGCCGTTCAACGAGCGCGACTGGCAGGAGCCCAGGGAGGTGACCGCCATCACCGGCGCGGTCATGGCCTTCAACAAGGCGCAGTTCGAACAGGTCAACGGTTTCTCGACGCAATATATCTACGGCCATTACGAGGACGCCGATCTTTCGCTGCGCTGGAAAAAATCCGTCGGCCAAGTCGCGGTGCATCCGTTCCTGCGGCTCATCCACCTGGAGGGCCAGGGCTCCCGCGCCCGCGGCGAGGAATATCGCGGCGCCTCCATCGCCAACCGGCATTTCTTCAGCGCCAATCACGCCGACAGTCTCGACAAGCGCCGCAAGCCGGCGCGGCCGCGCGCGGCCGCCGGTTCCGATCGTGCGGCGGCGGCGGCGCGCGGGCGATAGCAGCCATGCGCATTGTCTTCATCAGCTATCTCCATCCGGCAGTCGCCCCGGGCGGCGAGCAGCAATTGGCTTATGAGCTGTTCCAGGCCGCCCTGCGGCAGGGCCATGACGCCTATCTGATCGCCGCGCTCGAAGCGGAGCACGAGGCGGTCTACGGCAAGCCCGGCGCGCCGATCGTGCCGATGCCGGGCGAGGAGCGGCAGTATTTCTATTTCCCGCAGCGCTACGATTTTCTCCACCTGTCGGTCGGCGATTGGCGGTCGGTGCAGTTCCTGCGGGAACTGATCGAGCGCTTGGCGCCCGAGGTGGTTCACTTCCACCATTATCATCGCGTCGGCGTCGAATCGATCCGCGCCGCGCGCCAGGCCGCGCCCGGCGCCGTCATCGGCATGACCTTCCACGAGATGATGGCGATCTGCCTCGCCGACGGGCAGATGGTGAAGAAGAATTCCCGCGAGCTGTGCCAGGCCGCGTCCCCGGTCGCCTGCAACAAGTGCTTCCCGGATTTGCGCCCGGAATTCGTCACCTTGCGCGCGGCGCGGCTGCAGGCGTTCCTCGCCGAGTGCGACGTGTTCGTGTTTCCTTCGGAGTTCCTGGCCGAGCGCTACGTCGATTGGGGGCTGCCGCCGGAGAAATGCGTCGCCATCGCCAACGGCCAGGTCAATCTCGGCGACGAATTCGACCGCAGCCAGCATTCGCGGCAGGTCAACCGCTTCGGCTTTTTCGGCCAGTTCCTCGACAACAAGGGCGTCGACGTCATTCTCGATGCGCTGCTCGTGCTGGGCCGCGAGAAGCGCATTCCCGAGGCCGGCATCGTCGTCGAGATCAACGGCGGCAACAAGCAATATGCGACGCAGGCCTTTCTCGAAAAGGTGCTGCGCCAGACCGAGGAGCTCAAGAAGGTCACCACCGGGCGCATCGAGGTGCGCGAGCGCGGGCCCTACGGCCGCGACCAGCTCGCCGAGCGCATGGCGAGCGTCGATTGGGTGCTGGTGCCGTCGACCTGGTGGGAAATATTCGGCCTCGTGGTTTCCGAAGCGTGGATGTTCGGCCGTCCGGTGATCGCCTCCGCCATCGCCGGCCTCAAGGAACGCATCACCCCCGGCGTCAACGGCTTCACCTTCGCGCCGCGCGACGCCCGCGCGCTCGCCGACCTGATGGCCGCGCTCGCCGGCGACGAGGAGCAGTGGAGCGAGGTCAACGAGGCGATCGAGCAGCCGTGGACCGAGATCGAGATGTTCGAGGCCTATAGGAGCGTGTGGGACGAGCTCGCCGAGCAGCGCAGGATCGCGCCGCCCGCCCACGCCGAGCCTGCCGCGGCCGAAGCCACGGTCACCATCACGCGCTCGAAGCCGAAGGCGGCGAGGCGCGGCGAGCGGGCGAGCGAAGCCCGCAAGCCGACGCCGGTGGCGTAGTGCCAAGCCCCGAGTGGATGTGGCGCTGAATTTATTTCGCGACCCAACCGGATATGCCGCCGCCGGTCTCATTAACGTAAAGAGTCGACCCGCGGCCCCCGTCTGTCCGAATATACAAGCAGCGCGTCGCGCACGACACCGAGCCTTCGGGCGATCCCGCTCCCGAAAATATCGGCGCGCTCCCGCTTGAGACAGATGCGGCCTTCACGTTGCCGGCTGGATCAACCGAGAAGTTGCGGGATGCGAACGAGGCGCCCCCGGGCTCAAACGACACCGCCCGAAAATCGACGCCATAGAGCGCCTCCGGGTGCGACGTGGCCCCCTGCGTTCTCACGGTAGCGCCGATCATCGTTCCGGTTTTATCGACAGGAAAGTTCTTCCGTGTACCACCGAATTCAATGCCATATCTCATGGGTGTGAGCGTCTTGTTCGACGCCAGCACGATACCGGCATCGTCGAGGACGCCCTGCGCTTCGCCTCCCGAGTAGATGGCGAGCCCGAATCTGTCGGCGGCGCTCGCGCCCGA
>DATJYT010000037.1:0-3899 GCA_035499475.1 Xanthobacteraceae bacterium
AATTGGCGCGTCGCGCGCTCGATATTCGTCGCCGATGACGACCGGACCGCGCTGGCCTACGGCGGCGATGACGCCAAGAGTCCGTACCGTTTCTACATGAACCAGCTCACGGCGAAGCTCCGCAAGGGCAACCGTCTCGGCGGCTTCAAGGAGCGGCTCGACATGCCCGACGACGCGCTGACGCTCGACTACATCTTCGACAACGTCGTCATCCGTGGCAGCGTCAACCGCGTCGTCGATGGAATTTTGGAGTTGCATGAAAAGATCGGCGATTTCGGCACGCTGCTCTATTGCGGCAAGGACTGGGTCGATGCCGCGCTGTCGCGCAAATCCATGGAGCTGATGGCGGAAAAAGTAATGCCGGCCGTCAACGCGGCCATCGGCAAGCGCGCCGCCGCGGAATAGTCGCTACTTTCAAAGGTCGCCAACCCCATGCCCATCAAGACACAGGATATCGCGCAGAACGGCCTCCACGGCTATCTGGCGCAGCCGGAAACACAAGGCAAAGGCGGCGTGCTGATCGTGCCGACGATCTTTGCCGTCAATCAATTCGTGCGCGGCTATGCCGACACCCTGGCGCGCGCCGGACTGACCGCGGCGGTGTGCGATCTTTATTCCGGGCTGCCGCTGGTGACCGGATACGAGGAATCGCTCGCGCGCGCCAGCAAGCTCAACGACCCATTGGTCGAGACCATCATGGGACAATGGCTCGATCATTTGCAGCGCGATCATAAGGTCGCGGCGCTCGGGATCATCGGCTTCTGCCTCGGCGGGCGCCTGGCGCTGATGCGCGCGTCCCACGACGAGCGCATCAAGGCTTGCGGTGCGGCCTATCCGTCGATCGACAATCCGATGCGCCCCAATCAGAGCCAGGACGTATTGAAGCTCGCTGAAAAGATTCGCTGCCCGGTGCACATCTGCCAGCCCGGCCACGATCATGTCGCCAGCGTCGAAACCTATCGCACGCTCAAAGATGCGCTCAACGGCCGCAGCGCGCCGACCATCTGGCAGTACTATCCGGATGCCGAGCATGGTTTCATGCACCGCAAGGAGCCGGCCGCCAATCCGGCCGCGACCGTCATTGCCTCGCCGCAACTGGTCGCGTTCCTGACCGCCTGCCTGAGCTAGAGCCGGCGGCAATCAGACACGGGGAGCCGACGTGCATGGAGGATGAAGCGGCCTTGCGGGCCAAAACGGCAACGCTCGCGCGCATGCTCAATCTGCAAGGCACGATCGGCATGTTCGGGCACGTCTCCATTCGCGTGCCCGGCACCACACGGATGCTGATCAGCCCGGGCGCCAGCACCGAAAAAGCAACCGTGCGGCCCGAGCAGATTTTCATCTTCGATCTCGACGGCACCATCATCGAGCATCCGGGCGGCCTCATTCCGCTCGAATGGCGCATCCACACCCGCATTCATCGCGATCGGCCCGACGCCATGTGCATCGCGCACCTGCACGCACCGGCGGCGCGCGTGCTCGGCATCGCCGGCCGCGATCTCGTGCCGGTGTTCCTGCACGGCTCGTTCCTGCACGGCGGCGTGCCGGTGTGGAACAATCCGCGCCTCGTGGTCAACGAGGAACAGGCCGCCGATCTCTCGCGGGCGCTGGGCGACAAGATCGCCGCCCAGATGCGCGGTCACGGCTGCGTGGTGGTGGGCGAGACTGCGGAAGCGACGTTTTTCGGCTGCACCTTCCTGGAAGAGAATGCCCGCATCCAGCTTGAGGCCGACATCGTCGGCAAAGCCATTGCGCTCAGCCCGGAGGAGGCGGCCGATTGCGCCAAGGGCACCTACGATCCGCGGCTGTTCGGGCTGCTTTGGGACTATTACGCGCGCAAGGTCGAGTTGCCGCTCGCCGCCGCGCCGGCGCGGCCGCCGTCATGAGGCTCGTCACTTGTCTCATCGCGGCGCTGATCGTCGCCGCTCCGGCGTCGGCGCAACCGGCAGCACCTCTCGCGCCGCGGGTTGCGCTCAAGGTCGGCGTCATCGGCGCGTTGTCGGATGCCGGCATCTTCATTGCCAGCGACAGGGGCTATTTCCGCGACGAGGGGCTCGATGTCGAACTGGTGCCGTTCAAAGCGGCGCCGCAAATCCTGCCCGCCATCGCGACCGGCGAAGTGCAGGCCAGCGGTTCGGCCATCACGCCGGCTTTGCTCAACGCCTTCGAGCGCGGCATCGCCATGAAAATCGTCGCCGACAAGGGGCAGGTGAGCAAAGGCTTCGGCTTCGCGGCCATCGGCATCCGCAGCGATCTCGCCGACCGCATCCACGACTTCAAGGACCTCAAAGGCTTGAAATTCGCGGTGCCGGGCAAAGGCGTCTCCAGCGCGACGCAGCTTGGCATCGCGCTGAAGCTCGGCGGCATTGAGCCGAAGGACGTCGAATTGGTCGAATTGGGCTTGCCCGAGATGGTTGCCGCGCTCGGCAACAAATCGATCGACGGCGCGACCCTGCTCGAGCCGTTCGTGACCCTCGCGGTCGCCAAGCACATCGCCGTACGCTGGAAAGGCATGGAGGATTTTCTGCCGTTCAAGGGACAGAACGGCGTCATCATCTATTCGCAGCGCTTCGCTGAAGAGCAGCCGGAAGCGGCAAAGCGCTGGATGGTCGCCTATTTGCGCGGCACCCGCGCCTATATCGATTCCGTTCGGAACGGCAAGGACCGCGATGCTATCGAAGCCATTCTCGCCGCGCACACGCCGGTAAAGGATCCAGCGCTTTACGCCAAGATGGCGCCGACCGGCTTTGATCCGAACGGCCGGCTGGAAGTGAAAAGCCTCGAAGCCGACCAGGATTGGTTCATCAAGCTCGGCTTGCAGCAGCAGCGCGTCGATCTCAGCAAGATCATCGACTACCAATACGTCGATGCCGCCGTCGCAAATTTGAATCAGCATTGAAACAAATCTGTCGCTCAAACGTTGCGAATTGTGGCGCAGAGGAGGCAGATGACAGCTCTGCGTCTCGCGGCGATCTCAATTTATCATGTAAATTCAAATATTTGGTCGATATTTGTGCAGTGCATGAAAAGCTGGATTTATCTCCCCCAAGAGGGTAATCAATTCCTTTCCATTCAATAAAATGGGACTGTTCAGCATGAAGATGTTGGTCGCCGCCTGCCTGCTTTTGGGCCTATCCGTCACTGCCGCAAATGCGGTCGATCTGGCCGAACTTGCACCGTGCAAGCCAGCGGCTGCGCGGATGTGTGACCGCTCTGCCGGCATGACTTTCGCCAATCTCCTCGCCTGCGGTGCAACGCTCGCGGCTCATAGCTGGCGTGTCAGCAGCGGCTGCCGCGCGGTGCTGAAGAAGTACGGCCAGTTGTGAGCTGGCCCATCCGCCGCCAAATCAGGCTTTGTCCGTAAAGTTTTGAGCCCCGGTGTCCGACACCGGGGCTCGATGATTTTTGGGCGATCGCTTCGCGCTTTTAGAAAATCCGCGAGAACAGGAAGTAGAGCGTGCCCGAGAGCGCCATCGCGGCGGGCAGCGTCAGCACCCAGGCGAGCGCGATGTTGCGGATGGTCGCCCATTGCAGCCCGGAGCCGTTCGCCGCCATGGTGCCGGCGATGCCGGATGATAGTACGTGGGTGGTCGATACCGGGAGGCCGTAGCCATCCGCGGCCGCGATGGTCGCGGCGGCCGTGATTTCGCGGGTGTGTGACCGGCTGGCGGTTGCTGATCTCCGGCCGTTTGGGATGCAGCCATGGACGCGCCGCAGGCGGCAATCGGCGCCGTGGCAATCGCGCGGGCCCATGCTACACGACCCTGCCGGGCGCGACATTCAGGTTGATGTCATCAAGCGCCACGACCGCGCCGGGGCCGACGCCGTATTGCTTTCTCAGGTGGGCGATCTCGATCGCCGCTCCCCGCCGCTCCACAGCCATTCCAGCTTTTCCTCCC
>DATJYT010000038.1:0-6148 GCA_035499475.1 Xanthobacteraceae bacterium
CCGGCGCCGAGACCGTAGATGTAGGCGCGGCCGCTCAGGCACGAGCGCGCGCCGAGCGCGATGGCGCGCATCAGGTCCTGTCCCGAGCGGATGCCGCCGTCGAACATGATCTCGATCTGCGAGCCGAGCGCATCGGCGATCGGCGGCAGCATGGCGATCGACGACGGCGCGCCGTCGAGCTGCCGGCCGCCATGATTGGAGACGACGATGGCCGCCGCGCCGGTCTTGGCCGCGATGCGGGCATCCTCGACGTCGTTGATGCCCTTTAGGATGAGCTTGCCCGGCCACAGGCTCGCGATCCATTCGACGTCCTTCCAGCTCAGCGCCGGATCGAACTGCCCGGCGATCCACTGCGACAGCGTATTGACGCTTTCCATGCCGCTCAGGTGGCCGGCGATATTGCCGAAGGTCTTGCGCTTGCCGCGTAGCACGCTGAGCGCCCAGGCCGGCTTGGTGGCGATGTCGATGAAATTCGCCAGCCGCAATTGCGGCGGCACCGTCATGCCGTTCTTGATGTCGCGGTGGCGCTGGCCGAGAATTTGCAAATCGACCGTCAGCACCAGCGCGCTGCACTTGGCTGCGGCGGCGCGCTCGATCAGCGACCGCGCGAAGCCGCGATCCTTCATCACGTAGAGCTGGAACCAGAACGGCTTGTCGACCGCAGCGGCGACGTCCTCGATCGAGCAGATCGACATGGTCGAGAGCGTGAACGGAATTCCCGCCGCCTGCGCGGCGCGGCAAGCCAAAATCTCGCCGTCGCCGCGCTGCATGCCGCACAATCCGATCGGCGCCAAGGCGAGCGGCATCGATACGGGTTCGCCGAGGATCGTGGTCTTGGTACTGCGCTCGGAGACGTCGACCAGGACGCGCTGGCGCAGCTTGATGCGCTCGAGATCGGCGCGGTTGGCACGCAGCGTCTCCTCGGCATAGGAGCCGCCCTCGGCATAGTCGAAAAACGCGCGCGGCACCTTGCGGCGGGCGGCCCGCCGCAGGTCCTCGATGCAGGTGATGTTTTTCATGGGCTTGGGGTCCGGCTCGCGCCGCCCTGGATAGCACAAAGCTTGGGCATCGCCCGACCGCCCCGCCAGGAACGCTCGTCCGCTCCAGGGGTTATCTCTGCGGAACGGGGTTGGGCCCGGGCGCGTGGCTTGGGTACTGACAAGGACCCTGACGATGGACAATTGGCATAGGAACCGAACGCTCCCGCCTGATGATGCGGATTTCGAGCGCGACGGCGACGACCGCAAGGAGCGCCGGGAGCAGGACGTGCGGCTCAAGGAAAAGCTCGACGACAAGCTCGACAAGGCGCTGGAGGAGTCTTTCCCCGGCTCCGACCCGATCTCGGTCACGCAGCCGGCGCAAAGCATATACGACAGGCACAAGCGCTGAACCGGCTGCGGACCTCAAACCGCCCCATACGGCAGCCCCAGGCGGCTGCCGTATTTGTTTGATTCAAAAGACATTTCGCCGCCGGCCGAATGTTAGGTTAAAGCGACCGGTAAGATTACGGAATATTTTTTGAGGCGGACCCTACCGAAAAGACGCTATATCCTGCCTTGAAGCGGGCAGATGCGGGGAATGCCTTTGACGCGCAAGTATTTCGGCACCGACGGCATTCGTGGCCTCGCCAATAGCGTGATCACGCCTGAACTCGCGCTCAAAGTGGGACAGGCGACCGGCCTCGTCTTCCGCCGCGGCGAACATCGCCATCGCGTGGTGATCGGCAAGGATACGCGGCTTTCCGGCTACATGATCGAAACCGCGCTGGTGGCGGGCTTCACCTCGGTCGGCATGGACGTGCTGCTGCTCGGACCGATGCCGACGCCGGCCGTCGCCATGCTGACGCGGTCGATGCGCGCCGATCTCGGCGTCATGATCTCGGCCTCGCACAATCCGTTCGACGACAACGGCATCAAACTGTTCGGCCCGGACGGTTACAAGCTTTCCGACGACGTCGAACACGAGATCGAAGCGATCATCGACGGCAACATCACCAAGCAGCTTGCCAAGAGCACGGATCTTGGCCGCGCCCGGCGCATCGACGGCGTCCACGACCGCTATATCGAATTCGCCAAGCGCACGCTGCCGCGCAACCTGTCGCTCGAGGGCATGCGCGTCGTCATCGACTGCGCCAACGGCGCCGCCTACCGGGTCGCGCCCGACGCGCTGTGGGAACTCGGCGCCGACGTGGTCCCGATCGGCGTCGAGCCGGACGGCTTCAATATCAACCGCGACTGCGGCTCGACCGCGCCCGACGCGCTGTGCCGCAAGGTGCGCGAGATGCGCGCCGATATCGGCATCGCGCTCGACGGCGATGCCGACCGCGTCGTAATCGCCGACGAGCACGGCCATCTCGTCGACGGCGACCAGCTTCTGGCCGTGATCGCGGAGAGCTGGCGCGAAGACGGCCGTCTGGCGCAGCCCGGCGTGGTCGCTACCATCATGTCCAATCTCGGGCTCGAGCGGCACCTGCAGGCGCTGAAGCTCTCGCTGGTGCGCACACCGGTCGGCGACCGCTACATCCTCGAGCACATGCGCGAGCACGGTTTCAACGTCGGCGGCGAGCCGTCGGGACACATTATTCTGTCCGACTACACGACGACGGGCGACGGCTTCGTCGCCGCGCTCCAGGTGCTCGCCGTGGTGAAAAAGCTCGACAAACCGGTGTCGCTCGCCTGCCATCGCTTCGAGGCGCTGCCGCAGGTGCTCAAGAACGTGCGTTACCGCGGCGGCAAGCCGCTGGAGAACACCAAGGTCCGCTCCGCCATTGCCAGCGGCGAAAACCGCCTCAACGGCCACGGCCGCCTGGTCGTGCGGCCCTCAGGCACCGAGCCGGTGATCCGCGTCATGGGCGAAGGCGACGACAAGGCGCTGGTCGAGGAGGTCGTCGACGGCATCGTCGATGCGATCACCGATCACGCGGCATAGTTCCTGAGACGCGGCGGAGAGCCCGGCGAGAATAGGCCAGCGCTCACCCGTGGGCTTTCAAGAACTGCGCGAACGCCTTTAGCGTCAACTCGGAAACATGGTGCTCGATGCCCTCGGCATCGGCTTCGGCGGATTCGGTGGGCACGCCGAGCGCCCGCAGCACGTCGACGACCAGCCGATGGCGCACGCGCGCGCGATCGGCGAGCGCATGGCCTTTCTCGGTCAGGAACACGCCGCGATAAGGCCGCGCGGTCGCGAGGCCTGCGCGCTTCAATCGGGCAATGGTCTTGATCGCGGTGGCGTGCGACACGCCGAACCGCCGGGCGATGTCCGTGGGGCGGGCCTCGCCCTCGCCGGCGAGCAGGTCGGCGATCAGTTCGACATAATCCTCGAGCAAGGCGGTCGATTGCGCCGACCGGGTCTTGCCGAACCGGCGCGCCTGCGTGCCTTCCGCGGGAAGCTTGCCCATTGCGACCTGGCGACAAATCGGATGCGAACGGACGGCAAAGCCGCCCTTCCCCCGAACACCATACTCCTATGGTCGTGTCAAAATGTAGCTTGAGCTACATATTGAAGCCATTGACGCGAGGCGCATGCCGCCCTATACTGTAGCTAATGCTACATTTTCAGGTAAATGCTTCGTCAATGCGAAACGTCCGGGCCGGTACGATGATCGGGTGCCAATGAGCGATACCGTCGTACGCGCAGGCTCGTTATCCGAACAGACGCTCGCCACGGCGCGCCAGGTATTGACCGGCGAGCGCGGCGGGCTGCGCGCTTCGCTGGCCTTCGCCGGTCCCGCGGTCGTCGCTTCGATCGCCTATATGGACCCCGGCAACTTCGCCACCAACATTCAGGCCGGCGCCAAATACGGCTATGGCCTGCTCTGGGTGGTGCTGCTCGCCAATATCATCGCCATGCTGTTCCAGGGCCTGTCGGCGAAGCTCGGCATCGTCACCGGCAAGAACCTCGCGGAAATGTGCCGCGATCACTTTCCGCGGCCGGTGGTCATGGCGATGTGGGCGGTCAGCGAGGTGGCCGCCATGGCGACCGATCTCGCCGAGTTTCTCGGCGGCGCCATCGGCCTGTCGTTGCTGTTTCAGATGCCCTTGATTGCGGGCATGAGCGTGACCGCGGTCATAACCTACGGGCTGTTGATGTTCGAGAGATACGGCTTTCGGCCGCTCGAACTCATCATCGGCTCGATCGTCGGCATCATCTGTTTTTGCTATCTCGCCGAAATGTTCATCGCGCCGGTCGACTGGGGTTCGGCGGCCTATCACCTGGTCACGCCCGAACTTGCCGACGCCGAGGCGCTGCTTCTCGCCGTCGGCATCATCGGCGCCACCGTGATGCCGCACGCCATCTACCTCCATTCGGGGCTGACGCAGGCGCGCGTGCCGGTCAACAGCGACGCCGAGCGGCGCAAGGTGCTGCGCTTCTCCAACCAGGAAGTAGTCATCGCGCTTGCGATCGCCGGCCTGGTCAACATCGCCATGGTTATGATGGCATCGAGCGCGTTCCACGCCGGGCATCCGGAGGTCGCGCAGATCGAAGCCGCTTATCAGACCCTGACGCCGCTGCTCGGCGCCGGCGCGGCGGGCATCTTCCTGCTGTCGCTGATCGCCTCGGGTGTGTCGGCATCGACCGTCGGAACCATGGCCGGCCAGATGATCATGCAGGGCTTCGTCCAGTTCCGCATTCCGATCTGGCTGCGCCGGCTGATCACCATGGTGCCGGCCTTCGTGGTGGTTGCGCTGGGCGCCAATACCACGAACGCCTTGGTGATCAGTCAGGTGGTGCTCAGCATCGCGCTGCCGCTGCCGATGATTGCGCTGCTGTACTTCACCGGCCGCCGCGACATCATGGGCGACTTCACCGATACGCCGCTGACGCGGTTTGTCGCTGTCGCCGCGACGGCGGTGGTGCTCGCTCTCAACGTGGTTCTGATCGTGCAGACCTTGGCGTAGTTCGCCGGCCGCGCGGCAAACCGGGGCGTGCGCAAAAAGCGAAAGCCTGATTCCGGCAAGCGAAACCAGGCTCCAACGCCAATCCGGAACTTCTCCGGCGCATGCAGAGGGCGTGCGCCGGGTACCAGATCGCACTCGATCGTTCCGGCGCGGCCGCTCACGCAGCCGCGCACCGCCACTTACATGGTCTTGAGATTCTCTGCCGCCGACTTGCCGGTCTTGCGGTCAACCACGACCTCGAAGGAAACGCGTTGACCTTCCCTCAGCTCGCGGAGGCCGGCGCGTTCGACTGCGCTGATATGGACAAACACATCCTTGCCGCCGCCTTCCGGCTGGATGAATCCATAGCCCTTCTGTGCGTTGAACCACTTCACGGTACCGTTATTCACGGGTCTCTCCTCATGACATGCCGATGTGAACCGCGCGAACATGCGCGGCTCGGTTCGATCGAGATTTTGGTGAAAGATGTCAGTCAGGCGCGCATATCGTCGCTGCGTGGCCAAGTCATTCGGCCGAAAAACTCGATGCTTACTTTTAGCGGCAACCGGCAGGGTTCGCAAGGCCGTGGCGGGCCGATTGTGACGACCCGATCAATCGCTTTAATAAAACAGCAAGCATGTTGTGCGGCGGCTGAATTCTCTTTCCGATCAATCAGCAACAACAACCACTTCACCGGTTCGTGACGAATGCACGACGGCATCGAGCACCGCCATGCCGTGCAGTACCTCCGCTATCGGCACCGGATAGGGCGCCCGGTCGCGGATCGAGCGTGCAAATGCCGTCAGCTCGGCGTTGAGAGCGTCAAACCCGGAAAATTCCAAAATCTCGTCCGGCGGCGCCGGCACCAGCCCGGTCGGCGCCGTAGTCGCGGTCGGCGCGAAGCGCAACTGCGACAGCGCCGGACGCGAAATCTCGGCAAGGCCGCTGGTGCCGTAGACGGTGAATGCAAAATTCGTGGCGGTTGCCACCGAGCAGAAGATCAGACCGGTCGCGCCGCTTTCGAAGCGCAGCATGACGGTCGTGGTGTCGTCCGACGGGCCCGGATAGATGCGCGCCGTCACGCAATGCACCTCGCACACGCGGCCGGCGAACTCGATCATGTGATCGAGCACGTGCACGCCGACGGCGGTGAAGGCGCCGCCGGGCGCCTCCTGCGAATCGGCGCGCCAATTGTCCGGCGCGACGAACTGCACGGTCGACGTCGTGTGCTGGCCGACCATGGCGATGATCCGACCCAGCCGGCCTTCCTG
>DATJYT010000039.1:0-16595 GCA_035499475.1 Xanthobacteraceae bacterium
CGCCGTGATCGCGCATGAGCCGTCGGGACGTTTCGATCTCGATGCGCTCAAGCGTGAGGCGCGTGCCTGGCCGGGCCTGCTCGGCATGGACCTCGTGCCGATGGTGACGACCGCCCAGCGCTTCACCTGGGACGAGACGCCTTGGCAATGGGGCGAAGGCTACGGCCGCCTTGATGATGCGCAATTTCACGTCGTCGCCATCGACTACGGCATCAAGCGCAACATCCTGCGTCAGCTCGCCGGCAACGCCTGCAAGGTCACCGTTGTGCCGGCGCAGACGTCAGCAGCCGACATCCTGGCGCTGAAACCCGATGGCATTTTTCTCTCCAACGGTCCCGGCGATCCGGCCGCGACCGGCGAATACGCTGTGCCGGTGATCCGCACATTAATCGACAAGGTGCCGACCTTCGGCATCTGCCTCGGCCATCAGATGCTTGGCCTCGCGGTCGGCGCCAAGACCGTGAAGATGCATCAGGGCCATCACGGCGCCAACCATCCGGTGAAAGACCTTACGACCGGCAAGGTCGAGATCACCTCCATGAACCACGGCTTCGCCGTCGATCGCACGACCTTGCCGGCGGATGCGGTCGAGACTCACGTCTCGCTGTTCGACGGCTCGAATTGCGGCATTGCGCTCAAGGGCCGGCCGGTGTTCTCGGTGCAGTATCACCCCGAAGCCTCGCCCGGCCCGCGCGACAGCCACGGCCTGTTCGGCCGCTTCGTCGGGATGATGCGCGAATTTAGGAAAGCCTAGCGTCCAGCGGCCTTCAAAGTTTTGTCACGCGATCCGCAACGTACCGTCCGCTCGGATATTTCGAGCGATGCCCACGGACGTGGACTCGTTGGCCGACGGTCGGCGTCGTGTTCGGATCGTCCATGGCTTCGAGCATGAAGACAATCCGCTTCCCTCGCCCATCCGACGCGATTTCTCCATGCGACCAACCGCCGGAACGATTTTTTGGTATGAATTTCGTGATTGTGCCGATCGTCTCGAAGGGCGGCTCATAGGCGGGCAAGAAAGTTAGGCCCTTGAGCCCCGCGGCTTTATACGCCTCCTTGAATCGTTCTGTGCAGATGATCTCCGACGGATCGGTGACCAACCGAAACACGTTATGGTCGCCAACTATCCTCTCATCGAAAACCGTACTGGCATAAAGGGTGTTGTGCAGCTTTTGTCCTCTGTCGTTAAATCTACTGCGAAGCCTTTCCGACCGCGCCTCGTCCACCGCATCCAGAATCGTGACAATATCGCACAGCCAGTAACCCACCGGATCGCAACCCGAAGCGACTTCGACATCGACCGGCAGATAAACAAAGTCACTAGGGCTGACTGTATCGAGGACCCGCTTGGCTGTGTCGGAGCTAAACCAGTAACCGAGGTAATGTTCGATATCGCACACTTGGCGGCCGAGGCGCTTGCTGATTCTGAACCGCGGGCGGACCGTATAGGGTCGAAAGCCGCGGTCCCAGGTCGAAGGAGGTGATAAGATGGTGGACCCCGATTCTCCGCAGACATCCTTCATATTCAGGAATTTTCTGCCGGATGGCGTGGCCCGCGCCCAATTTTGCACGAGATAGAAACTTTGCTTATTAGCTACGTGCGCCAAGTCACCGACCGTGCCCATTTGACTCTCGATCTCGATGACGGCGGCGAGCCCCGAGGAGCCAGTACATTGCTGGCGATGGTCTTCGCCACATCAATAATGTCTCGGACGTCGATCTGGTCGACTGCGACTGAGGATAAACCATGCCGATGCTCAAGCCACCCCATCCCGGCGAAAATCTGCGCGAGGATGTTCTGGCGCCGCTCGGTCTTTCGGTGACTGAAACCGCGAAAGCGCTCGGCATCAGCCGCAAGACGCTTTCCGAAATCGTCAACGGAAAATCGCCGATCACGCCGGACATCGCCGTGCGGCTGGAGCGCGCTTTTTCCATGCCGCCCGCCGAAATGTGGCTTCGGCTGCAAGCCGCCTACGATCTGCGGCGGGCTGTGCTGCGCCTCAAGAACAAGCCGGTCCGGAGGCTAAGGCCGCCGCCGGCAAAAAAACGCGCCGCCTGAGCCGAGTTTGGGAATTCCGCTGCGCCTGAGCGGGGAACGGCGGCACCCGGGGGCGGGTTAGACAATATCAACCCCCTGTCCGGTACAACCGTCGGGCCGCCCCGCGGCGGGACCAATGCCATGCTGATCGCCCAAAAGCGCACCATCGAGCCGATCGCCCTCCGGTTTGCCGATGACGGACGGATTCCGAACAATCCTGCCCTTCCGCTCCTCCTCTACCGCGGCGGTATCGACCTCTCCGGCTCGCCCGACCCGGAAAAGCTGATCGAGCAGACCTTCGCCAAGAACGGCTGGGGCGACATGTGGCGCAACGGCATCTATCCTTACGTGCACTATCACGCGATGATTCACGAGGCGATGGCGATTGCGCGCGGTCGCGCCACGGTGCGGTTCGGCGGCGAGAAGGGCAAGAAGATCGAGATCGTGCCGGGCGACGTCGTCATCCTGCCCGCCGGCACCGGCCACCAGTGCCTGTCGCAAAGCCTCGAACTGGTCGTGATCGGAGCCTATCCGCCGGGCGGCACCTACAATATCTGCCGCGGCACCAAGGCCGAGCATAGCAAGGCGGCCGCCTTGATTCCCAACGTGCCGCTGCCGGCAACCGATCCGGCCTTCGGACAGGAAGGGCCGCTGGTTTCGCTGTGGCGGGCATGATCGCTGACTGGCTTTCCTTCTGGGATAGTTCACATTCCATTTACGTCAACGCCCGCCACCGGGATGTCCACTATCGCCTGATCGCCGAAGAGCTCGCTACGCTCGTGCCCTCGCCGCAAGCGCGGGTGCTCGATTACGGATCCGGCGAAGCGCTGCACGCCGATCTGGTCGCAGCGGCCTGCAGCGCGCTTCTGCTCTGCGAGGGCGCGCCGCGGGTGCGCGCCGCGATGGCCGCGCGCTACGCCGGCAATCCGAAAATCCATGCATTGGCGCCGGAGGAGGCCGCGCGCCTGCCGGAGCATTCGCTCGATCTCATTATCTTGCATTCGGTCGCGCAATATCTTGCGCCCGCGGAGGCGGCCTCGCTGCTGATGCTGTTCCATCGCTTGCTGAAACCTGACGGCCTGTTGCTGGTGAGCGACGTCATTCCGCCCGACATCGCGGCCGCGACCGACGCCATGGCGTTGTTGCGCTTCGCCGCTGCGAACGGATTCCTTTTCGCCGCGCTCGCCGGGCTCGTCCGCACGCGGCTTTCCAACTACTGGCAATTGCGCTCGCGCTTCGGTCTCACGCGCTACGGCGAAGCGGACATGATCGACCTCCTGGCCGCCAACGGCTTCACCGCACGGCGGATGTCGAAAAACATCGGACACAATCAAGCGCGCATGGCGTTCACGGCGCGACCGATCCAAGGCGTGAAAGAACCCGGACAGTGACCAAGATCGCGATTTCGACTTCGAGGCGCGGCCTGGTATGGCGACTTGGGTCAGGGGGTGCCCTGCGCGTCGGCGCACCACCCCGAAGTTGCGCCGAAGGGCCCCAATCCGCCGCTCTTTTTTCGGCAACCTTTTGGACCTATATTCCGGATGCCGGCGTAAGCCGGCTATGGTGATAAACGGCCGTCGTAATAAACCTTTCGGACCCGGGGGCGGTACCCGGCGACTCCACCATTTACGGGGTCGAAATAGGATCGACGAGGGCGTAAAAGGCGCGCTTTTGCCCGGCATGGTTCCGGCGTTATCGGGCCAAATTCATAGTTGCCAACGACAACTATGCTCCGGTTGCTCTGGCTGCGTAACGCAGTCCGAAAGACCGACTTAAAGTCCTGACGTCTTAGCAGCGTCAGGCGGGGTTCGGAGGCACCTGGCAACAGAAGCCTCCACTTTATTTTCGGAGGACAGACGACGGAGGACAGAGGACAGAATCGGTCGGGACCTCTATGGTTGTTACGTTATCTGTCATCCGTTCTCCGTCATCCGAATCATGGCCACCGATCACATCCGCTACGACGTTCTGACCCAAGAAGCGTTGCGCGGCGTGGTGCGCACCGTGCTCGCCGATGCCGCCAAAAAGGGGCTGCCGGGCGAGCATCATTTCAAGATCACCTTCGCCACCATAGCCCCGGGCGTGCGGCTCTCTGACCGCATGCGGGCGCAATATCCGGAGACGATGACCATCATCTTGCAGCACCAGTTCTGGGATCTCGCGGTGCACGACGATGATTTCGAAGTCGGCCTTTCCTTCGGCGGCGTGCCGGAGCGGCTGGCGATACCGTTCGATGCGGTGACCGCATTCTACGATCCTGCGGTGCAGTTCGGCTTCCAGTTCGAGATGGTCGGCGCGGCGGCAGAACATTCCGGCCCGGCGCCAAAGCCGGTCGAGGAGAAAAAGGCTGAGGCGCTGCCCGTTGCTGCCGCCGTCAAGAACGACGAAGTTCCGCCGAGCCGCGACGGCGGCGGCGAAGTGGTGCGGCTTGATCGGTTCAGGAAGAAGTGACGGCCACGCTCACGAAGGCCGCTCATTTCCGCGCGGGCGAGCGTAATCCGAAGCGGTTTCGGTCTTTGACATGAAAACCCGCACCGAGACCGACAGCTTCGGGCCGATCCAAGTTCCGGCCGATCACTATTGGGGCGCGCAGACCGAACGCTCGCGCAACAATTTTCGCATCGGCGAGGAGCGCATGCCGAGGCCGCTCATCCACGCGCTCGCCATCGTCAAGATTGCGGCGGCCGAGACCAATCTGGCGCTGGGCTCGCTCGACGCCCGGCGCGCCAAAGCGATCGTAGAGGCGGCGCAGGAGATCATCGACGGCAAGCTCGACGCGGAGTTTCCGCTTTCGGTGTATCAGACCGGCTCCGGCACCCAGACCAACATGAACGTCAACGAGGTGATCGCCAACCGCGCCAACGAGAGGCTCGGCGGCAAGCGCGGCGCCAAGGAGCCGATCCATCCCAACGATCACGTCAACATGAGCCAGTCGTCGAACGACTGCTTTCCGACCGCCATGCATATCGCCGCGGCGCTCGAAATCTCGCAACGGCTCGTTCCAGCGCTGACGCATTTGCAGGCCGCGCTCAAGAAGAAGACCAGGGATTTCCGTGCCATCGTCAAGATCGGGCGCACCCACACCCAGGACGCGACGCCGCTTACGCTCGGCCAGGAGTTCTCCGGTTACGCGGCGCAGGTGACGTCCGGCATCGCGCGCGTCAAAACCGGGATGAAGGAGCTTTATCCGCTGGCGCAAGGCGGCACTGCGGTCGGTACCGGGCTCAATGCCAAGCGCGCCTTCGCCAAGCTCTTTGCCAAAAAAGTCGCCGCGGTCACCGGACTCCCGTTTGTCAGCGCGCCAAACAAGTTCGAGGCGCTCGCGTCCCATGGGGCGCTGGTGTTCGCGCACGGGGCGCTCAATTCCGTCGCCGCCGATCTCTTCAAGATCGCCAATGACATCCGCTTTCTCGGTTCCGGACCGCGTTCGGGTTTCGGCGAATTGATCCTGCCGGAAAACGAGCCGGGTTCCTCGATCATGCCCGGCAAGGTCAACCCGACCCAGTGCGAGGCACTGACCATGGTGTGCTGCCGCGTGTTCGGCAACGATACCACCATCGCCGTTGCGGCGAGCCAGGGCCATTTCGAACTGAACGTATTCAAGCCGGTCATCATCGACGCCGCGCTGCAATCGATCCGGCTCCTTGCCGACGCGGCGATGTCGTTTACCGACCATTGCGTTGCCGGCATCCGCGCCAACGAGCCGCGCATCCGCGAGCTGATGCAGAATTCGCTGATGCTGGTGACCGCGCTCGCGCCGCGCATCGGCTACGACAAGGCGGCGCAAATCGCCAAAGCCGCCCACAAGAACGGCACCACGTTGCGCGAAGAGGCGCTGAAGCTCGGCTTTGTCACCGGCGCCGAATTCGACCGGCTTGTCCGGCCACAACGCATGACCCACCCCGACCCCTGATGTCGTCGCCGGCCCCGACGTTCCAGCCCCTTTTATAGGATGGAACTTGGAAGCGGGCGGACTGAACGACCGGGGCCAGGGTCGATAACGATTTCGTGTTCGACACGACCGTACTTATTTACCTATTGCGCAGACGAATTTCGGAAATATCCAACGCTCCACCGAGCGTTGTTTGCACCGCACCCAATGAAATACAGATACCGCATCTCAAGCGACTACGCACCACTCTCCGAGTATTAACGATATAACATCATTCTACTCTTAAATAATTCATCCTCACTACGCAACTATTGTTGAGAATAAACTTATCGATTAGAGAATAAATCTTATCTCTCATCAAAATTATACTCTACGCACCCTGGACCGGCGCCATGCGTCGCGTCTGGGCTCTTTGCTGCTGTGATCCAGTACCTCAGTATCAACGTACAAGTTCTGGATTGACTGGGGCCATGGTGGCCCTGGCAAGAGCGTCAGTCTAACCGCTGGGTTCCCCCATGGGCCATGTCGTCAATCTTCGAGCCGCCCGGAAACAGGCCAAACGCCGGGAAGCTGGGCAAAAGGCCGCAGCCAACCGGCTTACGCGCGGTCTTTCGAAATCGGACCGAACCTTATCCCAGGTCAACAACGACAAAGCTCGGAGAGGCCTCGATCAACACCGGATTAAAACGGGAGATGGGATATGAAGTCGCCTGTCATCAAGCGCTCGATCGTCATTGCCGGGCATAAGACGAGCGTCAGCCTTGAAGATGCGTTCTGGAAATCGCTGAAAGACATCGCCGTCAGCCGCCATACGACATTGTCAGACCTGGTTGCCGGGATCGATTCCGAGCGTCCGCACGGCAACCTGTCTTCGGCCATCCGCCTTTTCGTGCTCGACCATTATCAGGCCCAGACCAACGGCTGCGCCGAGCGGGCAGCGGCGCCCCGCGACATCATAGTGGCGCCGGCGGCGGCCCCCTCAGTTCTGCGGGTGGAATAGGAGGTCGAGCGGCGACCGCTTGTCCGGCCCGGCCGTGTGCGGCGCAGGGGCGGGCGGCGTCGCAGCGGGCGGCGCGGGCGGTGGCGACGCCGGGAGTGGCGGTATCGCGGGGGGAGTCTGCGGCTGAAGGCGATCAATTCCCCTGGTGCTGGAAGCAACCGGCACACTCGCCGAAATATCTGATTCAACCAGGCTTCCGGTGGGCGGCATCCGCACCACAGGCGGCTCCGGCCGCCGGGCCGGACCGATAACGTCGGCGCGCCGGTTGGCCTCGAGCGATTCGAGGCGGCGGGACTGCAATTCCGCGGCCCGCAAGGTCAGCCAGCCCGTCAGCGCCGCAGTGTCGAGCGTCGCCTCGGGCGATGCCAGCGGGCCCTTGAGCAAAACGGCGAATTCCGGTCGCAACCGGATCAGAGCATGCGCCGGCGGATCGCGTGAGAAGGTCGCGCGCGCATCAACGGCGCCGTTGCCGAGGCCAAGGGTGCCGGAGACAACGAGCGCGGCGCCGTCTTGCGTCTTGAGCACCGCATTGGTCAGCCCGAACTTGCCGCCGCCGATCGTCACGCTCGCATCCGCCTGCGGCACCACAAGCGTCCCGTTCGCAATAGCCTCACTCACGGCAGCACGGATTTTCGGCGCCTCGACCGCACCGCTTTGATCGGCAACGCGCATGGCAGCCTCGAACGCCGCACCATCGAGCCCGCTGATCTCCGCATTGGTCAGCGAGAGCGTCCCGGTGCCTTGCAGCGCACGAACCAGCGCCATCGGATCCGCGCCGATACCGTCGCCTTCGAGTTTCAGCGCCATCTTGCCGCCGATGGCTTGTCGCCTGGACGCGAGCAATGCCGCAACATCGGCGCCGGCAAGATCGAAGCGCCCGTGCGCGACCATGCTGCCGGCGTTGCGGTGGAACATAAACTCGCCGCCGATGCGCCCGCCGGCGAGGCTGCCGCCGACGTTTTCCAGCGCGATCCGAGACGGCGCAAAGCGCGCGACACCCGACAGGTCCTTGACGACAACCGCGGGGGTGAATGCCGCGTGATCGATCTTGAACCTCACGGCGCCGCTCACAGCCGCGAATGCGCCCGAGCCGAGCGGCGCGTTCGACCAGACCGTGCCGGCATCCGGCGGAGCGCGCGGCAACCCCAACAGCAGCGCCGATACGTGCGCGGCATCCGCACTGTCGGCGTTGAGTTCGCCGTCGATCGCGATCGGGTTGGCAACAGCGACGCTGAGATGCCCGTGCAGGGACGACTTGCCGACCACGATCGCCAACTGGTCGAAGGACAAGTTGGCGCCAGCGACGGACAAAGCGGCGCGCGCCGAAACCGGAGCGACGGTGTCGGATTGTCCGGTCATGGCTTGAGACAACGGCCCCCAATCCGCGACCTGGGTCAGTAGCTGGAAAGAGCCGGTTGGCGGTTTTTCGCCGCCCAGGCGGAGCGTGCCCCGCGCCGCGCCTGAAAAGCCGCTGGCCGCGGCCTGGCCTTCGAGGCGCAGATCGCCGTCAAGGGATCCGGCAGCGGAGAGCGTCATGCTGCCGGGCAGTTGGTCGACGGCGAGCACGCGGTCGAGCCCGAACAGCGTCACCAGCGCGCTGCCGTCATCGGCATCGAGCCGGCCTTCGACGCGTATATTGGCATCACCGAGGCGTGACGGTTCTCCACTCGCGTCGCCGTTGAGAGCAAGCCGCAGCAATCCCAACTGCGCCTTGGCCTCGAGCCTCGCGGTGCTGCCCGAGGCTGCCGGCGTCACCGCAAGCGTTGCATGAACCTTTGCCGGCGCCAGCCGATCGACGAAGCGCCGCAGAACGTCCGCCGCTTGCGGCGCAAATTGACCGGCCAGGTCAGTCAATCCGTCGAGCGCCCGGGCATCAAGGTCGAGCGCGACTTTCCCGCGCGGACGCGACGACAGTTCGTCAATCCGCCCGCTGATATCGATCGCGGCGCCGCCAAGCTCACCAATCACAAGCTTGTCGATCTGCAAGGCGCCGCCATCGAACTTGAGCCGGGCGTTAATGCCGTGCGTATCGACGCCGGCCCATGTCGCCTTGCCGATGTCGAGAGCGAGCGAACCTTGCCGCGGCAGTTCCAATCCGTAGGCGGCCGCGGTCTTGCCGAACGCCGCCATGGCGTCGAGATCGAGCTTGGCTGCGTGCAGATCGGCATCGAGCACGGCGGGACGATCACCAGTAGCCCACGTATAGGCGAGGCGACCCTCCACGTTTTCCTGATCGAGCGACGCGGAGAGCTTGTCGACTGCCAATCGATCGCCGACGACGACAATGTCGCCGCGCGCATTGAACGGCTTGGATAGGCCGGGCGGCTGAGCGCCGCGGCCTCTGAGCCAGGCCAACGCCATTTCGACATCCGCCGACTCGATTGCGGCCGGCCCGTTGAACGCAAAACCTCGAGAGGAATCGCCGAGACGGCCGCTCAAGCTCACATGGGTGAGACCTGGCGCGCGGAAATCGACGTCACGCAGACTCCAGCCGGCGGCATCGAAGTGCATCGTACCGCGCAACGACTGAATGGTGGTTTCACCGACGGTTACAGCATCGATGCCGACGCCGATATCGGCCGGCACCGGGAGCGTGGCGGTGGCAACAAACCCCTCAAGGAAATTCTTGATGATGAGGAGCGGCGGCTGGCGCGTGATATCGGGATCGGCAAGCGCGCGATCGACATCGATCTGTAACGCCGTCACCGTGCCGTCGAGATGCGGGTGCGTGCCGAGTGCAAGCGTCGCCTTTCCGGCGAAGTTGAGCGGCCGCTCGTCCGGGCCGTACTGAAAGGCAAAGTCCCGCAGCGACGCCGCGGTGCGCGTTATCTCGATCTCGCCCGCGGCATGCCAGGGATCGCTCATCACCCGCTGGCCGTTCGCCAAAGTAACGCCGACCGGCCGCGCCAAAGTCAAAACGCCGTCGAATTGTGGAACGCCGCGATCGAGCGTGATTGTGCCCTCGACATTGGTCGTCAGCGGCCGATTGGATGGATCGACGCCGAGCCTGATCTTGAGGCCGCTGTCGCCTTCGACGTGGCCGCCCGAAATTTGATAGGCGTACGGCTCGCCGGCGAACACGAACGTGCCTTCGCCGTTGAACGGTCCGGCGAACGAGCGGATGTCACCGTCGAACCGAAGCTTTTGCAACTCGATGCGTGCGCCCGATGCCGCGTCTGAGAGCACGATGCGACCGTTCTCGACATTAAAACGCGAGACGGAGAGCGCCTCGGGACGGAATGACGGCGCGACCGCAGGCCAGTCGATGGCGCCGGATGGGTCGAGGCCGAGACGAATCTCGGGCGCGACCAGATGGACTTCGGAAGCCTGAACCACGCCGCGCAATAACGGCCCGAGCCCGACTTCAAGCTCGAGCGTATCGGCGCGCAATTGCGGCTCGCCTCCGACCTCGCCGGCTTCAACATTGCGCAACTTGATCAGCGGCGTCGGCAGAATGCGCGCATCGATCTTGCCGTTGACGCGCACGTTCATTCCGCTGAGCCGGCTCGCCTCGGCTTCGAACGCGGAACGATAGTGACTCCAATCGACAACAAACGGCGCGAGCAGCGCGGCGACGATTGCCAGGATGATGGCTATTCCCAGTCCGAGCAGGGTCGTCTGCACGGCGCCTCCGAGCATCCTTGAATGGGCTTTCCGAGTCCCGCGCGCCAGTCGCAGCCTAAATCAGGCTGCAAAGGATTGCACCCTCGACGGAGGCCATGTGGGCCGTGTTCGGGGCAATTCTGTGTCGCGGCGCCGATCTGCGATCAAACGGCGACGATCTTGCCGGGATTCAAGATATCCAGCGGATCGAGCGCCCGCTTGATGGTACGCATCGTCTCGAGCGCGGCTTCGCCATGCTCGGCCTTCAGATATTTCATCTTGCCCTGGCCGACGCCGTGCTCGCCGGTGCAGGTGCCGTCCATGGCGAGCGCTCGCTCGACCAGGCGTTGCGACAACGCCTTGGCGCGGGCGACCTCCTCGGCATCGTCCATATCGACCAGCAGCGTCAGATGAAAATTGCCGTCGCCGACATGGCCGACGATCGGCGCCAGCAGCCTGCTTGCTGCGATATCGTGCTGGGTCGCGACGACGCATTCGGCGAGCCGCGAGATCGGCACGCAGACATCGGTTGCGACGATCTGCGCGCCCGGCCTCAACGCCTTGCAGGACAACGCAGCGTGATGGCGGGCCTCCCACAAACGGGTGCGATCCTCCTGCCGCGTCGCCCATTCGAACGGCCCGCCGCCGAACTCGCGCGCGATCTTGCCGAAATGCTCCGACTGTTCGGCAACCCCCGCCGCCGTGCCGTGAAACTCTAGAAACAGCATCGGCGTCTCCGGCAGCGAGAGCTTGGAGTGGAGATTGACCGCGCGCACCTGAAGCGCGTCGAGCAGCTCGATGCGGGCAACGGGGATGCCGGATTGGATGGTCAGAATGGTCGCCCGGCAGCATGCCTCGACCGAGGGAAACGGGCAGACGCCTCCGGAGATCGCCTCGGGGATGCCGGCGAGCTTGAGCGTCAACTCGGTGATAACGCCGAGCGTGCCCTCCGATCCGACCAACAGCCGCGTCAGGTCGTAGCCGGCGGACGATTTCTTGGCGCGACGCGCCGTGGTCATCACCTCGCCGTCGGCCAGCACGGCTTTGAGCGCCAGTACATTGTCTTTCATGGTGCCGTAACGCACCGCATTGGTGCCGGAGGCGCGCGTCGCCGCCATGCCACCAAGCGTGGCGTCGGCGCCCGGATCGATGGGAAAGAACACGCCCTGGTCGCGCAAATGCTCGTTGAGCTGCTTGCGGGTGATCCCCGGCTCGATGACGCAATCGAGATCCTCGGCGTGGACCGCAAGCACGCGGTTCATGTCGCGGAAATCGAGCGACACGCCGCCGCGCGGCGCATTCACCTGGCCTTCAAGCGACGTGCCGACGCCAAAAGGAATCACCGGCACGCGATGCGCCGCGCACAGCCGCACCACCTGCTGCACGTCTTCGGTGGTTTGCGGAAACACCACCGCATCGGGCGGCTCATTTTGAATCCAGGTCACGGTGTTGGCATGCTGCTCGCGCACCGCCCGCGAGGTGACGAGCCGATTGCCGAACTGCGCCGCCAGCGCGGCGATCACCGTGTCAACCGCCTTGCGCTCGCCTTGGCTGCGTTCTTTCAGCTCGACCGATGCCATCGGGAGTCCTGTATCAATCTTCGGGCTTGAAGCCCGATGCCTTCACGGGTGGACCCCACTTCTCGGCATCGGCCTTTTGGATGACGGCAAATTCTGCGGCCGTGGTTCCGGTCGGCTGCAGTCCGAACGCTTCCATTCGTTCCTTGATATCAGGTGCATGCACGGCATCGACAATCGCCTTGTTGAGCCGCTCCACGACATCGGGCGGCGTCTTTGCCGGCGCAAACATGCCGTACCAACCGGTCGCGACCAGATCGTAACCGGACTCGCGCAATGTCGGCACGTCGGGAAGAAACGGCGATCGCTGTTTGTCCGAAGTCGCCAGCACGCGCACCCGCCCCGCTTTGTGCATTTGCACCAGGTCGGCCGTGGTGGTGATGATGAGCGGGATATGTCCGGCGACCACGTCGGTCACCGCGGCCGCGGAGCCATGATACGGCACGGCGCGCAGATCGATGCCGGCAGTGCGGCCGAGCATGACGCCGAGGAACTGCGGCAAGGTCCCGGCGCCCGGGATGCCATAATTGGCGAGGCTCGGATTGGCCTTGGCCCAAGCAACGAGTTCCTTCACTGTCTTGATCGGCATCTGCGATCCGACGGCGACCCCGAAATCGAAGGTACCAAGCTCGCTCAGCGGCGTGAAATCCTTGATCGGGTCGTAGCCAAGATTGGAATAGACATGCTGATAGATCGCCATCGGGGCGATTGGCGTCAGCAACAAGGTCGTGCCGTCGGGCTCCGATGTCCTCACGTCGTTTACGCCGATGCGGCCGTCGGCGCCGGCACGATCCTCGACGATAACAGTGTGATTGAGGCTGACGCGCATCTTGTCGGCGACCAGCCGCGACAGCGTATCGCCGGAGCCGCCGGCCGCGAACGGGAAGATAATGCGAATCGGCCGGTCGCCGATTTGGGCATGAAGCGCACCGGCGCAAAGCCAGGCAACCGCTGCAATCAATGCCGCGTGCAACAGACGCCGACGCTGCATTGCCTCCTCCCTCATTGTGTCTTGTCCCGAAGATAGCCCTTCCACAGTTCTGCGGGAATGTCTGCCTCGTCCCAAACGCCGATGAGGATGCCGCGCCGCGCCGATTTGCCGCGCGCGTTGTTGATCTGCTGCTCGGAGCGGGTCGTACGCTGCGAGACGCGCAGCCCCCACGCCGCCAGCGCGGACGACAGCCGCTCGCACTCGCCGGCATGGGCCGGATCGGCGCCGAGGTCGTGCAGCTCGGCGGGATCGTTGACAAGATCGAACAGCATCGGCCGGAAGCCGATCGCGTGGATGAGTTTCCAGCGCTTGTCGGCGATCATGAAAATGCGCGCATCGCGCGGCGCGACGCCGAGCTGCGCCGAGGCCGGCTGCATTCCATAATCGTATTCGCTGAGCGCGAACGGCCGCCATGCGGTGGGTACTGCGCCGCGAAGGAGCGGCAGCAGCGAACGGCCTTCGAGCCGATGCGACTGTTGCGCCGGATCGCCGCCCGCGGCGTCGAGGAAGGTCGGCGCGAGATCAATCGCTTCGACCAGCTCGTCGCACACGCTGCCGCGCGTGCCGTCGGCGGCCGCCGATGGATCGTAGACGATGAGCGGCACCTTGACCGAGGCGTCGTGAAAGAAATCCTTGTCGCCCAGCCAATGGTCGCCGAGATAGTCGCCGTGATCGGAGGTGAAGATGATCAGCGTGTTGTCGAACAATCCGTGTTCTTTCATGTAGCCGAACAGCACGCCCATCTGGTCGTCGATCTGTTTGATGAGCCCCATATAGACGGGGATCACTTCGGCGCGCACCTCGTCGCGCGAAAACGTCCTGCTGACGAGGTGGTCCATGAAGGCGCGATACACCGGATGCGGATCGCGGCGCTCGTCCTGTGAACGCACAGCCGGCAGCACATCTGCCGAACCGTACATATTGTTGTAGGGGGCCGGCGCGATGTAAGGCCAATGCGGCTTGATGTAGGAGAGATGCAGGCACCACGGCTCGTCGCCGGCTTCGCGGATAAAGTCGATGCCGCGCCGGGTCATATAGGGCGTTTCGGAATCCTCCTCGCGCACGCGGGCGGGCTTGCGCGCATGGCGCATGGCCCAGCCTGAGGCCAGCGAATTGCCCTCGCCCGCCGCGGCGTTCGCCCAGTCGTGCCAGGGATTATCACCGTCGTAGCCTTTGTCGTTGAGATAGCGGTTGTAGCGCGGCAGGCGCGGGTCGAAGCGTGCGCCGTCGGGGCCGATGCCGTGCAGCCCGTCATCGCGCTCGTAAGGCTCGAAGCCGCATTCGGCGACGCGCACGCCGATGATGGACTTCGGATCGATGCCGAGCCGCTGCATGCCCTCGACGTCGGCCTCCATGTGGGTCTTGCCGACCAGGGCGGTGCGCATGCCGAGCGGGCGCAGATAATCGCCCATGGTCATCTCGCCGACCCTAAGCGGAAAGCCGTTCCATGCCGCGCCGTGGGATTGCACGTAGCGGCCTGTATAAGTGCTCATGCGCGACGCGCCGCAAATCGGCGACTGCACATAGGAGCGGGTGAAGCGCACGCCGCGCGCCGCCAGTGCATCGATATTGGGCGTTTCGAGCCGCGGGTGGCCGTAACACGACAGGTAATCCCAGCGAAGCTGGTCGCACATGATGAAAAGGATGTTCTTCGGCTTGCTGGGCACGGCGCGCGTCGATCCCGGATTTGGCGCTGAGGCAGGCAGTCAATTTGACGTTAGCACATTGTCGCGGAGGGCATGGAAGCGATCCCTTGCCATCGGCCGGCATTGGCGGCAAGGAATTCGGCGCGCGGAGAAGCAGCATGCAAGATCGCACCGAGCCGGAGCCCGCTATCGCGGCCCCTTTCGTGTCATCCGTGATGCGCGTCGAGCCGGCGTGGATCGACTACAACGGCCATCTCAACATGGCCTACTATAATGTGCTGTTCGACCGCGCCGTGGACGAGGTCTATGAGGTGCTCGGCCTTGGCCTCGATTATCTCAAGACCAGGCGGCATTCGACCTTCACCGCCGAAGTGCATGTCCGCTACCTGCGCGAGCTGCATGAAGGCGACCCGGTGCGGGTCAGCTTCCAGCTTCTCGATTTCGACGCCAAGCGGCTGCATTATTTCGAAGAGCTTCGCCATGCCGAGCAAGGCTGGCTCTCGGCCACCTCCGAAAACATGGCGCTGAATGTCGATATGACGGCGAAGAAGACTGCCCCGTTTCCGGACGATGTTTTGGACCACCTCACGCGCATGAAGGCTGCACACTCCGTATTGCCGGTCCCCGAAGGGGTTGGGCGGCGGATTGCCATGCCTGGAAAATCTTGAATTGTGCCAAGCTTGGCAGCGCCGGTACTGTTCAAAGGCAACGATTTCGCGCAAACAGATATCGAAGCGGCCGACGTTTACCGAGTCCCTCCATGCCCCGTATCACCATCCGCGAGCACCGCATCCCGAGTGCGGACAGCAAGCCCTATATCGCCGTCGAAGGGCCGGACGGCTGCCTCTGGTTCTGCGAAAGCGGCGCATCGAAAATCGGACGGCTTGATCCGGATCGCGGCACATTCACTGAATTCGCGCTGCCCACCAGGACCGCGACGCCCATCGGTATCGCGGCGGGCGGCGACGGCAATCTGTGGTTCTGCGAAAAAGTGGCCAACAAGATCGGCCGCATCACGCCGCAGGGCGAGATCGCGGAGTTTCCGCTGCCGACGCCGAATGCCGGGCCCGACGGCATTGCGCTCGGTCCCGACGGCAATGTGTGGTTCTCCGAAACCGAGATCAGCAAGATCGGCCGTATCACGCCCGACGGCCGCATCACCGAATTCGGCGACGGCATCACGCGCGGCGCACGGCCGCTCTCGATCGTGGTGCGCGACGGCGCGCTGTGGTTCAGCGAGGCCGGCGGCAACCGCGTCGGTCGCATCACGGTGGACGGTGAGGTCACCGAGTTTCCGATTCCGAGCCAGAACAGCCAGCCGCGCGCCATGGTCGCGCATCCGGACGGCAGCATCTGGTTCGTCGAAACCTCGACCAATGCGCTCGGCCGCATCGATCGCGACGGGAGGATCACCGAGCATCCGGTGCCAACGCCGAACGCGTCGCTGCGCGGCGTGACCGTCGGGGCCGACGGTGACCTCTGGTACACGGCGAACGCCGTCAACAAGATCGGCCGCATGGCGCATGACGGCGCGGTCCGCGGCGAATACGACATCCCGACGCCAGCGAGCGGCGCACGCTGCATCGCCGCGCTCGGTGACGGCCGCCTGTTCTTCACGCAATATGATGCCGGGTCGATCGGCGAAGTTGTCGTCAGCGAATAGCGAATGGCGAATAGCGAATGGTGAAAACGGACTTTGCTCCAATTCGCTACTCGCCACTCGCCCAATCACCGGAAGAGGAAACGCCATGAAAAAACTCGCGGCACTGCTGCTCGCCCTGATCCCCGTGTGGCCGATCGCGAGCCGCGCGCAGGATTATCCGACCCGGCCGATCAAGATGATCGTGT
>DATJYT010000040.1:0-4556 GCA_035499475.1 Xanthobacteraceae bacterium
TATCCACGCCAGCAATGCAAGGCCAAGATCATGAAGCCAATTCCCGATAAAGCCGAAGTCGCACTCGAATATCCCGATAAACTCTATATCGGGTCATTCGAGAGCTCATCGCACTACGAGGTTCATTGGGATGAAACCGGCGTTGCCGTCGCCTTGCATCAGGCCGGCGGCGGCGACACTCACAAAACGGTCAGGATTCATTTCCGCTTCGGTCTGATGGCCGAAATTCTCGCCGAACTCGCGAGCAGTGCGGGAAAGATGCCCGAGCCCGCTGATGCAAAGGAGCATCTGCTGTCGGCGGCGAAATCGTTTTATCGTGCCGTCGAGGCGCTTGCCGACGATAGAGCCGCTGGGCCGAGCAAGGATGGCGAGGCACTCAGTGCCGAAGACGCCGTCAGTCTGCTCCATGTCCTGGAATGAAGAGCGTGAACTCGGTGCGGGTTTTCACGGCGGCCGTGGTATTGGCTCTGTTTAGTGCCTATAGCGGCGCAATGGCCTTTTCTGCCGCTGAGCAGCGCGGGCATGCCTTGCTGGAGAGAATGTGTGCGCGCTGCCATGCCATCGATCGCACGGGAACAAGCCCGCATGTCGGCGCTCCGCCGTTCCGCGAATTAGATCGCCGGCTCGATCTCGATACATTCTTTGCTCGATTGAGCGACGGTCTGACCTCGGGTCATCCCGACATGCCTACTTTTCGTTTCTCGCGTGGCGACGCCAAAGCGGCGGTCGCCTATTTGCGGACGATCCAGCGCCACTAGCGACCCTCGCAATGAGTCGCCATTTTGGTGCGGACGCCGATTTGGTTCACAGCCGCCAAGGGGTGCGCTTGTTCACTACTGTGCCGGATATCCGACGCATTGAGCAACGATAATCCGCTGCTGCGGGCGAAGCTTCATCCGTTTCGCAAGTGCCCTGCGGTCGATCAAGCCGCGAACGACGGTTGCCAAACCTTCGGAAGCGCAGAACAGGTAAACATTCTCACTGATGAATCCGGCATCGATGGCCGAATAGAACCGTTGTTCCGTCCGGTCCAAGGCCTTCATCCGCGACAGGTCGGCGACATAGATGAGATTGAGCGGCGCCGTTGCCACGTAGTCCTGCTGTCCCGTTTCACCGCGAATGTCGTAGGCGTGAACTTGGCGAAGTGCGTGATCGTGCGGATCGAACACGTACAGTCCTTGCCGCAGCGCCGCGTAAACGTCGATCTCCTGACAATCGTGCGCCGACGGGGCCGTTCGATGTCCGTCCGGACGATTCATTCCGAAGGCCGCCCAGAGCAGGCCTGAGAGGTCATCGGGCGCGAGGTCTCGTTCACTGAACGTGCGGCTCGACTGGCGCTCTCTCAAGGCTCTGAAAAGCGGTATCCCGCCGGATTCCCTCGGCAACGGCAGCCTGACGACTTCGCCGGTCACGGACACATTCGGCAAGGCGAGCATGATTACCTCCTGAACTCGCCTCATCTGTCCCGGCACAGCGCCCGACGACATTGACTTAAGTCAACACGGGGAACGAGCGGGCTAGCTTCGACTTGTTGTCTCGGCATAATTTGCGGTGCGGGGCGTAATTGATTGAGGCTCAATATGCGCATCGCGCGATTCATGTTGACGATTGTGTTGGTGTCGGTGATCGCCGGCTGCAGCAAGGGCCCGGCGGGACCGCAAGGGCCGCCTGGCCGCCAGGGAGAAAAGGGCGATACCGGCCCCGCCGGTCCGCCGGGTCCGCGCGGTGCGCCCGGTCCGCAAGGCGCCAAGGGCGAACAAGGCGCGCCCGGCCAAGGCATGCGCGTGCTGCGATCGAACTGTCTGTCCGGCACCTGCACGATCCAATGCAATGAGGGCGAAGTGCTGGTTGCTGCCTATTGCGGCGCCAACCGCAATCCCGCGACGTTTCTCAGCGAACGGGAAGCGTCGTGCGGCGTACAGGTGACTCCATCCAGCACTCCGCTGGTTGTCGTATGCGCCTCGGCACCGCCATGACGCCGGACTCATTTAGCCGCCCGCTGCGTCCTGCAGGCGTATTGCCAGAGTGCGCCGCCGGTGGGACATTTATATTGACAACTATATTGACAACGCGCGCCTGCGTGGGTCTCGCAGACGACGGCGTCCACCGATCGAGTAACCGGCGTGTCGTCCGCGAGACAGGTTCAGCGATGCAACTGCTGCGTCCCCGCAACGTTCTGATCGCGCTTCATCTGGCGGCCGCCGCGGCGGCCGGAACGTTTGCGAGCACCAGCCCGGCAGAGGAGAACGTACGCATCGGCATCATCAACTCGTCGACCGACGCCTCCTTCTTTATCGCCGACGCCGAGGGCTATTTCAAAGACGAAGGGCTTCATGCCGAATTCGTGTCGTTCGACGCCGCCGCCAAAATGCTGCCGGTTCTCGGCACCGGCGAGCTTGCCGCCGCCGGCGGCGCGCTTTCTTCCGCGCTCTACAACGCCGTCGAGCGCGGCGTCGAGATGAAGGCCGTCGCCGACAAGGCTCACCACGATCCGAGCTTCGGCCATGCCGCGCTTGTCGTACGCAAGGATCTGATCGACAGCGGCAAGTTCAAAAGCTACGCGGACCTGCGCGGGCTGCGGGTCGCACTTTCGGGCAAGGGTACGAGTGACGAATCCGTCCTCAACGAAGCGCTCAAGCGCGGCGGGTTAAAATGGAGCGCCGCGAACGTCATCTACATGAGCTTTCCGCAGCAGCCGGCCGCCTTTGTCAACGGCGCCATCGACGCCGGCATCACCAGCGAACCCGCCCTCACCGACAGCCTAAAGACCGGAGCGGTGGTCATGTTCGCCAGGATCGGGAAGTTCTATCCCAATCAGCAAAGCGCCACGGTGATCTATGGCGTCAATTTCCTTAAAGGCGAGCGGGCGACGGCGAAAAAATTCATGCGTGCCTATATTCGTGGCGCACGTTTTTACAACGACGCAATCGTGAACGGCGTTATCGACGGCCCGAATGCGCCGGAAGTGATCGCGATCCTCACCAAATACTCGTTGATCAAGGATCCCGAAGTTTACAGGGCGGCAACACCGCCGGCGATCAATCCCGACGGCAAGCTCGATCTCGCCAGCATGAACAAGGACTGGCAGTTTTTCAAGGATACCGGCCAGATCGACGGCCGCGTCACCGTGGATCAGATCGTCGATACAAGCTTTGTCGACGGCGCGCTGTCGGCACTCGGCCCCTACCGCCGATCGAAATCGAAGTGAGCTCAGTGAATGCAGGGGAGATTGACCATGTTCGGGCTATTGCAGCAACGCCTCCGCCGGCGCTGGCCGATATGGGCCGCGGCTTTGCTCGCCGGAATTTTCAGCAGCAACGCTGCCCAGTCCCAGACCAAGATCGTCGCCGGCATGGTGGCGCATGGTCCACCGCAATGGCCGCAATATATCGCCGAGGAATTCGGCTGGTTCAAACAAGACAAGATCGATCTCGAACTCGTCACAGTCGGCGCCGGCGCGCCGCAACAGCTCGCCGGCGGCGCGCTCAATATCGCGCATAGCGGCTATCCGGACTTCGCGCGCGCGGCGCTCCAAGGCGTGCCGATTCGCATCGTTCTCAGCGACTTCATCGGCTCGCCCTATGCGGTGTTCGCCAAGCCCGCGATCAAGCAGATCGCCGATCTCAAGGGCAAGCTCATCAGCATCGGCAGCATTTACGATATCACGCTCATTTACATGAAGCCGTTCCTCGCTTCCGCCGGGCTGAAAACAACCGATGTGGATTTCGTCTACGCCAAAGCGGCGGGCGACCGTTTCGCCGCGCTGGTCTCCGGCGCGGTCGATGCCACGATCCTCAACCCGCCGACTTATTTCAGGGCGAAGGCGCAGGGCTTCACCGATCTCGGCGATACCAAGCCCTATGCCGAAGGCATCCCATTCACGGTTTGGGGCGCCAATGCTGCCTGGGCGGCGCAAAACCGCACAGCTCTGACCGCATTCGCCCGCGACTACCAGCGCGCGGTGCGCTGGCTCTACGATCCAGCCAACAAGGAGCAGGCGCTCGATATCCTGGTCAAGTATGCCCATCAGGATCGCAAGGATTCCTCCGACGCCTACGACTACCTGCTGACCAAGCTGAAGCTGTTCAGCCTCGACGGCGACGTCACCGACGCCGCGTACGCCAAGATGGCGGAGGGCCTCTCCGATATCGACATTCTCAAGCCACCCTACCCTCCCAAGGCGGCGATCTTCGACGGCAGCTTCGTGCAACAGGTTGCGCGCTGAAATGGCGGCGGCCCCAAGACTCGCCGGGCGCGTCGCGCTCATCACCGGCGGCATCGGCGAGATCGGCGGCGCCCTCGCCCGGCGCTTCGCCGTCGAAGCGGCGGCAGTCGCCGTTGCCGATATCGATCCGGCAAAGTCGAAAGCCGTGGCCAGCGCTATCCCCAACGGCGGTGGCCGCATCGGCGCGCCGGCCCAGGCAACTGTGCATCGCGAATTTGCGGGCGATGAACACGCCGGTGCGGTTGACGACGATCGCCTCGTTCCATTGCGTCAGCGTCAGTGCCTTCGCACGCCAGAAATAATGCGAATCGGACTTGCGCGGAAATCAGTT
>DATJYT010000041.1:0-8621 GCA_035499475.1 Xanthobacteraceae bacterium
GCGCGCGTCTTCGGCCGAATAGCGGACGCAGAAATCGAACGCCAAGCCGGCAACAAACAGGCGCGTCAATCCGCGCTCACGCAAAAAGCCGATGAGGCCGGTCGGCGTCGCGCGGTCGTTCTCGTAAAGCGCCGAATAGGAATCGATCGCGCGGTTCATCCCCTTGCGCAGGATTAATCCGGCGTGCGGGACGTGCAGCGACTTGTGAAATTCGGCGCCTGGCGTGTCCTGCACGCAGTGGTCCGGCCACAGCACCTGCGGACCATAGGCAGCGGCGATGGTGTCGAACGGCTTTTTGCCGGCATGCGATGAGGCAAACGACAGGTGCCCGCACGGATGCCAATCCTGAGTCAGAATGACGTTGTGAAATTGTGCAGCGAAAGAGTTGATGATCGGCACCACCTCATCGCCGCGAGGCACCGCAAGCGCTCCGCCGGGACAAAAATCATTCTGCACGTCGACGACAAGGAGGACATCGCTGTCGCAAAATTCGGCGGCACCGATCATTGTTGTGCGCTCTGCGTTTGCATGCGGCGGTCGACCTCGGCGGCAAGCTTGACCAGTTCGTCGGCGACCACCACCGGATAGGTCGTCTCGGTTTCGAGCCGTCGCAAGGGCTCGGGTAAGCGTTCCAGCTCCGCCTTCACGCGGGACCTGATGTCGTCCAGCGACGGCTTTTGCCGCAATCGTCGTCCGCCACGCATGACGGGATGAATGAGCGGCTCGCCGCTCTGATCGCGTCCTTCCAGGCACAAGACGTCACCCGACATGCGACCGTCGGCGCCGTAGCGCCTCCATACCTGCTTGCGGCCCGGCCAAGTGGCTTTCTTCTCGGAGCGCTTGCGCCGCGGCACGCCGGCATATTCCTGAAGCTTGTAGACACAATCGAGGGCGGGCACGTCCGCCGACGTGGTCATGCTGGTGCCGACGCCGATGCCGTCGATCGGCGCGTCGGCCCGCGCGAAAGCGGCGAGCGAATCTTCGTCCAGGCCGCCACTGACGAAAATCGTCACGTCGCGGAGGCCGCCTTGATCGAGAATGCGGCGTACGCTTCGCGCCAGCGCGACGAGATCGCCGCTGTCGAGACGCACCGCGCGGATGGTAATTCCCTCAGCCTTGAGCCGTGGCGCCAGCGCCACGACCTTTCGCGCCGCCGCTTCGGTGTCATAGGTGTCGAGCAGCAGAACCAGATTATCGGGCCGCGCGCGCGCGAAACTCTCGAATGCCGCCGTCTCGTCGTCAAACGACTCGATGTACGAATGGGCCATCGTGCCGTAAAGCGGCAGGCCGAATAATTCTCCCGCAAATACCGTCGCTGTGCCGGCGAACCCGGCGAGGTAACTCGCCCGCGCCGCCATCAATCCGGCCTCGGCGCCGTGTGCGCGCCGCAATCCGAAATCCACCAGCACCTTGCCGGGCGCGGCAAGGCGTATGCGTGCGGCTTTCGACGCGACCAGAGATTGGAAATGCAGGATGTTGATCAAGCGCGATTCGACGAATTGAGCCTGTGGCAGCGGCGCGGTAATGCGCAGGATCGGCTCATTGGCGAAGAAAACCGTGCCTTCAGCCATGGCGTGGACGTCGCCGGTGAAACGGAATGCGCCAAGATAGTCGAGCAGATTTTTCTTGAAGCGCTTCGTGCTCTCGAGCCACTCGAGTTCCTCCTTCGAGAAGCTCAAATTTTCGAGATAGTCGAGCGCCTGCTCAAGGCCGGCGGCCAGCAGAAATCCACGGCGCGGCGGCAGCGCGCGGGCGAAGAACTCGAATACCGCCGTCTCTTTCTCGCCATGATCCAGATAGGCCTGCATCATGTTGAGTTGATAAAGGTCGGTGAGCAGCGGACTTGTCTTGGGGAGCATCGTCGTATTCGTGTGCAAGCGGATCTTGGCAATCCGCCGAGGCATTATAAGTAAGTGACGAGCAAGAAGCGCGCCTCAATCGTTTCGGCGGGTGGCAAAAGCAGGAAATTGCCTTCTCCGCCGTGTTGCGTAAAGGAAACCGCGTTACATGCGATTCACACAATACTGTGATGATCGTGGCGGCGTGGCCCTGCCGCACTCCATTTTTAATGACTTGCGGGCTGCGAAGAGCAGGCGCCCGTCAGAGCATTAGACACCGCCGGTCGCAACACGAGGTAGCGCTTGGATCGTTTCACCGGAATGGCGGTGTTTGTCAAAGTGGTCGAGGCTGCGAGCTTCACCGCGGCCGCGCGGCATTTTGGCATGTCGCCGGCGATGGTCAGCAAGCACATCCAGACGCTTGAGGACCGGCTTGGCGCCCGCTTGCTCAACCGAACGACACGCCGCGTGAGCGCCACTGAAGTCGGCCAGGACTACTACGAGCGATGCCTGCGGATTCTGGCCGAGCTCAACGATGCCGACCGCGCCGCCAGCGACTTGCAGGCCGCGCCGCGCGGCCTCCTTCGCGTGACGGCGCCGGTCTCCTTCGGCATGCGTCAACTCGCCCACGCGATTGCTGACTACTTGAAATCATACCCCGAAGTATCCGTGGACCTCAGTCTCGACGATCAATATGTCGATCTTCTCGAAAAGCGCTTCGATCTCGCGATCCGTCTCGGCCGTCTCGCGGACTCGAGTCTGATCGCACGCAAGCTGTGTGCGCTGGGAACGATCGTGTGCGCGTCGCCGGGCTATCTGGAGGCGAACGGCGCGCCGAAGGCGCCGCGCGACCTCCTCGCGCACAACTGCCTCGTCTACACCTACGCGGCGTCGCAAAATATCTGGAATTTCGTCGATCAGGGCGGAAACGCGGATGCGATTCGGGTGTCCGGCCGTTTCCTGGCCAGCAGCAGCGAGGCGCTGGTGTCGCTCGCCCGCAAGGATGCAGGAATTATTCTGGCGCCCTGCTACAGCGTCTATCAGGACCTGAAGGCCGGCCGTCTCGTCCGGTTGCTGCCTGACTTCACCACCCAGGAGACGCCGGTGCACGCCGTCTATCCGCACAGCCGCTCGCTGTCGGCAAAGACCAGGACCTTTATCGACTTTCTCGCGACACGCTTCGCCGATTCGCCCCAGCTCAAAAACGGCGAGGTTGTCGCGGCCAGCAATGCGCACGCTCCGCAAAATCTTCGCGTCGTCTCTTGATGCGGTGTACACAGTGCATATGAAATCAGGGCGGACTTGCGTCCGCCCTGATTTGCTTTCGTCGGTTATTCAGCGGCCGAGGCTGCCGCGATCGGCGCCGGACCCGTCGTACCAATTGTACCCGGAGTAGGGAACGATGGTCGAATTGTAGATCGGGCGCTGCGGTGCCGCATTCTGCGGAGCGTTCCAGTCGTAGCCGTACGGCGCAGTGGCCGCATTGCGGTGCTGCGAATGTGTGGATTGGGCGAACGCCGGCGACGCAACGGCAATCGACGCAGCCGCGGCCAAAAGAGCAAATGTTGATTTAATAACCATGGTCTTTCTCCCGGTTACGGACTCACCGAGACATTATGCCCCGTCGCCCGTCGTGACCGAGATAGTGCGCTGCAGCCGAACCGTTACCGGCGCGCCATTGAACAGACTATCAATGCGAGGCGAACAATCCGTCATATTGGCGAATTATGCCGCTGAAATGTCGTGTGTCCGCTCGTGCTGATCAGAGCGCTTCACCAGCAGGCTATTTTTTGGTCGCGTCTAAAATTTCATCCTCCCCCGCTTTCGCGAGGGAGGATGATAATGAGATCGAACGTCGGCTGATGCCGTTCAGTCGGCGAGCGGATCAGGCCGGATCTGGAAATGCACCGCCATGGGCGTCATGCCCTTGCCGCCTTCCTGATGCCACGGCACGCGATCGCCGCTTGATGTCCAGACGCCGCGGCCCTTCCAGCCGGCGTTCGGATCGTCGATGCGGCCGTCGAGACCTTTGGCATAGAAGCCAGTCGGATACGGCAGCTTCATCGTGATCATCTTGCCGCCCGTGAAGGCGATCAGGCCGTCGTTGAGATTGCCCGTCGAGATCGGGACGTCATTGCCGAGGCCGAGCGTATTGTGCTGATCGACCCAGGTGTAATAGCTCGACTCGGCGCTGTTGTCGCCGAGGCCTTCGAAGCCGGGGCCCGGATATTTGTAGAACGACCAGCCCTCGGGGCAGTGATTGCCGGTTGCGGTCGGTCCGTTGAGCGGGCCTTTGCACTTGGTGCGATCGAAGCTGCCGAGATGGCCGCTGGCGAGCGACACCCAGACGACGCCTTTGGAATCGATGTCGCCGCCGCGCGGTCCGAAGCCGGGCAGCGGCACATTGTAGATTTCCGCGAGCGCCGTTTCCGGCGGGTTGGAGCCCGGATTAAGCCGCACCACCGAGCCGGGATTGTTGCGCAGGGTGCCCCACACCGTGCCGTCGACGGGGCTCGGCATCACGGCATAAAACACTTGGCCGATCCGCATGTCCTTGTTCGGATCAAGCGGTTTGCCGGGCTCGGTATAGTCGTCGCGCTTGCCGTTGCCGTTGGTGTCGACGATGAGCGCAGTCCAGCCCTGCGACGCCTTGGCGTCGCCGGTCTCCAGGAACTTCCGGGTATTGACCCAGCCGACCACACCGCCGCCGCCACCGCTCGAGAACCAGAGCGTATTGTCTTTGTCGTAACCGAATTGCAGATGGTGGGTGGTGAAGCAGGTATCGACGAACGTGTACTTCGTCGTCTTCGGATCGAACATTGCCAGTTGGCGCTGGCTCTGCTCTAGCGGGAACATTTTCGCGGAGGGAAGGTCGGAATTCTTGCCGCAGAAATCCGGATCCTTCACGCCACGCACGGCAGCCGCCAGCCACAGATTTCCTTTTTCATCCATCATGGAATTGTGGTTGTTGAAGTGAGTGTCCCAGATTTGCTCCTTGCCCCAGTAGGGCGAAGCCGCCAAAGGCTCGAGCGCCGCGGCGTGGCCTGGTCCAAGCGAGTACGGCATGTCCTTATCGCGCACCGGCGCATGAAATTTCGTCGCGGTGCTGGTCACCGGGTCGAGGATCGGGACGTAATCCATCGAGTATTCCGGCGAGCCATAGATGTGGCCGTAGCCGTTGACCGTCGGATGACGCTTGTCGGTGGAGATTTCGTCGTGGAGATAGTGTTTCTCGTCGGACCAGTCCCAGGTCGACACCACAATATTGCGTTCGATCCCCTGCGGCCGCTGCGGCTTCGTCCGGGGTAATTCGCCCGCGGCAATGCGATCGGTCCAGTCGGCGAAATATTTGATCGGCGTTGACGCCAGATCACCCGCGATCAGGTTCACCATCAACGGGCCGGCTTGGCCCGATTGCACGCGACGCGCCCAGGCCTCTTCGGATGTTTTGAATTCGCCCAGGCCCTTGGGCAGCGTTCGCGTGGCAAGGCCGCCGAGCTGGTGACAGCCGATGCAGCCGTTGTTCTTCATGGCATTGAGCCAATCGGTCTGCTTGACCTTCTCGGGGATGTCGCTCTTGCCGCCGAACTGATCGGGGCCGGGAATCTTGAGCATCGAGTACCAGTAGATCGCCGGATAATACTGCGCGGCCGCCGCATCATTCGGCGCCGGCACCGCGGTGAGGTTGAGTTGCTTGCCGGGATCGGCGTCGACCTTGGCTGAATCGATGAGGCCGTAGCCGCGCACCCAAACCTTATAATGCGCCTTCGGCAGATCGGGCACGACGTAGCGTCCCTGATCGTCGGTGACGACCATCCGCGCGAAGCGCGTCGGCAGGTCATGCGTCTCGGCGATGACCCAAACGCCCGCCTCCGGTCCGTGCGGGCTCGTCACCACGCCGCCGATGTCGTTACCCTTAATTGGAACGGTCTGAGCCTGGGCCTGCGCCGGCATCCAAGCCAGAAAGCCGGCGATGCAGATCGCGGCCGCACTCGAACAAAGACTGCGCTTCGTGAGCATGATTCTCTCCCTGAATTTCCGGCTTTTGAGGCCATTCCCCCTGCGCCGTCCGGCCGTAACGGTACTGCCGTAGGGCGACGCCGGCGGATTATGTGAAAAACTTGCCTAACTCCCCGCCGGAATGCAACTGACCCGCGACGGATTCACTTTCTGGTCACCATAAGCTTGCCGAAACGGCTCGGACAGAGCATGGTGCTGGCGTTCAGGAGCCGCAGGGGACGCGGGTTTCTAGGGGTGGTTCTGAGCACGCCGGCGCGGGGGGCCTGAGAGCTTAACGCACGACGGGATTCTGTAGAATGGCCTATGTGTCGACCGAGCCGGGTTACGGAGCCAAGGCGTCCGTAATCGGCATCGATGCCGTTGGTGCGCACGCTGACGCCCATGTCGTCAGCGTTCCGGACGCCAACCTCTTGTTCCGTGGTGATTTTCGCCGCGCTGGGCCGGATCTTGTCATCAGCGGGCCGGACGGGCAGCACCATCTCGTCCCGGGTTATTTCTCCAGCGAGCAACCGCCGGCCCTGGTCGCGCCCAATGGCGGAAGACTGACTGGCGACGTCGTCAGCCTTCTTGCCGGATCAGCCGCGCCCAACCAGTACGCCCAGGCCCAGCCGGCCGCGCCGCCGGAAGTCATCGGCCGTGTGGAAAAAGTCGTCGGCGACGGCACTGTCATCCGCAACGGCGTCACGATCGCCCTGCAAATCGACGAGCCCGTCTACAAGAGCGACGTCATCCAGACCGGCGCCGATTCATCGGTCGGCCTGTCGTTTCCCGACGGCACCATCCTCAACCTCGTCGCCAATACCAGGATGGCGCTTAACGAATACACCTACGATCCGAACAGCACATCGAACGTCGCGCTGATCAGCCTCGTCGAAGGTACGTTTTCATTCGTGGCCGGCAAGGTCGCGCATTCGGGAAACATGAAGATCAATACGCCGGTCGCGACGATGGGCATTCGCGGCACGACCGGCATGGCGCACAGTATCTCTGCGGCCGAACTCGCAGAGATCAAGGCGGCGGCGACGATCGCAGCCGATCTCGGCGCGGTGACCTTCGGCTTCACCGTGACCGACGACTATCGGCTCAACAGCCACGGCATTTACGATCTCATCGATTTCAACGGCAACGTAAAGGGCAGTGTCGGCCAGCCCGGCTTCATTTCGTTCCTCGATCGTGATGGCCGCCTCGTCACCTTGCCGATGACGTCTTCGGAGTTGAATTACCAGAACAATCTCATTCAGGAGACATTCCGGCTCTATGAGCGCTTCAACGGCACTCCGCGGACGCTCGAACGCCACGGCAGTTCGGACAATCCGAATTCATTTGAGACGTATGGATTCAATCAGACGTATCAATTCACGCTGAACAACAACAGCGAGACGATCTTCGTCAATACCCAGGTCCGCTCGTTCGACGGCGCCCTGGTCGTGACTGGAATGTTGAAATACTTCGATCCGCCGCCGGCGCCGCCGGTGCCGACGCCCCACCAGAGCGCGGTTACGCCGCCTCCGCCGCCGTCAAACTTATTCATTTGGAACTCGGGGACCGGAAGCGGTGTGTGGGATTCCCTGGTGCCGTTCTGGAATCAGGGCGTCCCGCCGACGATGTCGGACGACGTTGTGGAAATTCAGAGCGGCATCCTGAATTACAACAACGCTTACATCATCCAGAATCTGTTTCTCGAGGCCGGGGCGACGCTCAATATCGAGGGCGGCTCGCTCACCGTGACCGACGCTCTCGACAACGCCGGAGTTGTCGAAATCAACGGCAATCCGGCGGTCCTGGAGTTCGACGGCCCGGCGACCGTGGAGAGCGGCGCAGAAATGCTCGCCAATGGAACCGGCGCCGAGCTTTTCTTCGTGAGCGATAGTGTCGACAATCTCGGCGCCATCGCCGCCACAAATTCCGGCACGGTGCTGTTCAACGATGCAACGGTGACGAACGGAACCGGCGCCAGGATCACGGCCGGCCGTGGCGGTCAGGTCTTTTTCGAGAACTCGTCGGTCACGAACGACGCGGTCATCGGCGCGGGGCATCGCGGCACGATCACACTCGACGAAGGCACGACGCTCACCAATGATGTGGGCGCGGTCCTGCGGGCCTCGCACCACGGCACTATTTTCGTCGACGACTCCACGGTCTCGAACTTCGGGACGATGCGGGCCGCGCTTGGCGGCAGCATCCAGTTTGGCGACGGCGCCGTGTTCATCAATCAGACCGGCGGCAAGGCGGACGCCGTGCGTTCGGGCGACATCTCGTTTGCCGACAGCACGGTCACCAACGACGTCGGCGCCACGATCGACGCCAAAGGCAGCGGTTCCACGGTCGAACTCTTCGACAGCACCGTGCAAAATCTTGGGAAGATCAAGGCGCTTCAAGACGGCACCGTTACGATCACGGGTTCCCAAGTTACGAATACCGGCGGACTGATCATGGCCGGTGGTGACGGTGCCGCGGTCGACCTGATCGGGGCGACCATTATCGGCGGCACGCTCGCAACAAGGGACGGCGGTATCGTCGAAGCCCTCGACGAAATCAGCACGCTGGTTGGCGTCACCGTCTCCGGCGGCAGTTTCCTGAAGGCGGGCCACCACGCGGCGTTTGATCTTCAGGGCACGACGACGCTCGATGGCACGGTGACCTTCGAAGGCCGCGGCGCCTTTGTGCTTGACGGCGGCGCGATCGTCGGTGCGCCCGGTGTCCTGATCAACGAGAGCACCATCACGGGCGCCGGCACCTTCGGTGACGGCAGCGGCGACCTCA
>DATJYT010000042.1:0-7250 GCA_035499475.1 Xanthobacteraceae bacterium
TCGCCGCAGATCGGTTACGCCTCAGCCAAGGCGGCGGTCATCCAATTCTCTCGCGTCACCGCCGTGCAGTATGCGGCTAAGGGCATTCGCGTGAACACGGTCGTTCCGGGGCAGATGCATACGCCCATGGTCGAAGCGCGCCTCGCCAAGCAGCGGACCGGTGGCGACATTGAAGCTTTGCTCAAATCGCGCGTCGCCCGCATACCGCTCGGCTTCATGGGTGACGGCCGCGACACGGCGGCCGCAGTCCTTTTCCTTGCGTCCGACGAGGCGCGTTTCATCACCGGCACCGAGATCGTGGTCGACGGCGGGATGACGGCACGCTGCGATTGAGAGTGGTGAGAGTGAAGTGCAGTCATGACCAGCCGCCCTGACGACTTAAGGTCGACCATTCCGCCGCCGAACTGGTCGATCTCGTCGCCGAGAATCGCGCCGGACTCGCGCACGCGTAAGCCCATGCTGGTCGATAATCCGGCAAAGTTTTTCGGCCTTTGATAAGCCGGCGGGTCAGCACATTAGCTTGCCGCAGGTGCTCGCCGCATCGATCAGCGCCTGCAGACGATAGCGGCCCGGATAGCCGAGAAAGGCAACGCTGTTGATAATGAACGATGGCGTGGCGGCAAGCCCGAGCGAATTGCCAAGCCGCACGTGGTCTTTCATCGTTTCGGTGATCTCGTCGCTATCGCCAATCGCGACGACAGCCTTCGGGTCGAAACCGAGGCTCTGCGCGATTTCGAGCGCGCGCTCGCCGTCGGTCGTGCCGCGTTGGGCATAGACCTTGCGATAGAAATCATAGAACTGCCGCGGCGTGCCGAGCTTCGCCACGGCGAGCTCGACGCGGCTTGCGGCGATCGACGCCGGGCCGAGCACAGGAAAGGGCACGAGCACGAGGCGAAATTGCGGATCGAGATCGACCATGTCGGCGATATCGGCGGAAGCGATCCGGCAATAGGGGCAGTTAAGATCGTAGAATTCGATCAGTGCCGTTTTGCCGTTGGCGTTTCCGACGGTCACCACGCCCGGCAGCTTGTCGATCGGACCGAGAAGCTTCACGGTGTGGTTTGGAACGCGCTGGCCGTCGTCGCCGGTGATCGGATATTCCGAAACAAGCTGCATCGAACGGTCGCGTTCCTGCGCAATCGCACGCAGGGACCATGCCAGCGCTAACGCTGCGCACAGGAGAGCGAGCGGGCGATAATTCATGACCACCTTGACTTAATCCCGCCGCATCCAGGCCGCGAGAGGTGGACGGTCTCAGTTTTCACTGCGCGACGACGCCTTCGGGCGCGGTCTCGAGTTTGAATGCAGCGGCAAACAACGCGCGCGTGTAATCGGTCTTCGGATTGCGGAACAGGTCTGCGGCAGGACCCGATTCGACGACTTTGCCGTGGCGCATGACGATGAGTCGGCTCGCTAACGCGGCAACCACGCGCAGGTCATGCGAGATGAAGAGATATGTGAGCTCGTGCCGCTTTTGCAGGTCGCGCAGGAGATCGACCATCTGCGCCTGGATCAGCATGTCGAGGGCGCTGGTCGGTTCGTCGAGCACGATGAACTTCGGCTCCAGCACGACAGCGCGCGCCACTGCGATGCGCTGGCGCTGGCCGCCGGAGAACTCGTGGGGGAAACGGAAGCGCATTTCCGGGTCGAGCCCGACGTCGCGCAGCGCCTGGATGACCCGCTCGTCGCATTCCCGGTTTGTCATCGAGGGGTGGTGGACCTTGAGGCCTTCCTTGATGATGTCGGCGACCGAAAGGCGTGGCGATAGCGAGCCGTAAGGGTCCTGGAACACGATCTGCATATCGCGTCGGTACGGGCGCATCTCCTTGAATTTGAGGCCCTGGAGCTGATTGCCCATGAACACAACGGGCCCGTCAGAGGAGATGAGGCGCAGAATGGCGCGCCCCAACGTCGACTTGCCGGATCCGGATTCGCCAACGACACCGAGCGTCTCGCCTTTGTGCAGTTCGACGCTGATGCCATCGACCGCCTTGATATGGCCTTCCACTTTGCGCAGGACACCGCGCACAATCGGAAACCAGACCTTGAGGTCCTCGACGGTGAGCACCATGGGCGCGTCGGGCTGCGGCGGTGCCGGATCGGGCCTGGGCTCGGCAGCGAGAAGCGCCTGCGTGTAGGGATGCTGCGGCGATGCAAAGACCTGCGCGACGCTGCCGCGCTCGACGATGTTGCCGTCCTTCATCACGCAGACCCGGTCGGCAATCTTGCGCACGATGCCGAGGTCGTGAGTGATGAACAAGAGCGACATATGGAGCCGCTTTTGCAGGTCCTTGAGGAGCGCGAGGATTTGCGCCTGTACGGTGACATCGAGTGCGGTGGTCGGCTCGTCGGCGATGAGCAGATCGGGTTCATTGGCCAGCGCCATGGCGATCATGACGCGCTGGCGCTGGCCGCCGGAGAGCTGATGCGGGTAGCTCTTCAGACGGGTCTCCGGATCGGGAATGCCGACCTGCGTAAGCACTTCGAGGGTCCGCGCGCGGGCGGCGGCGCCGGTGAGGCCGCGATGCAAGAGCAGGATTTCGCCGATCTGCTTCTCGATCGTATGCAGCGGGTTGAGCGACGTCATCGGCTCCTGGAACACGATGGTGATGTCGTCGCCACGCACAGCGCGCATCTGGCGCTCGGTAAACTTCATCAGGTCGCGGCCATGGAACTCGATACTGCCCGATGGATGGTGCGCCGCCGGGTAGGGCAGGAGCTTCAGGATCGAGAGCGCCGTTGCCGACTTTCCGGAGCCGGATTCACCGACCAGCGCCAGGCATTCGCCCTTGACGATGTCGAAGGAAATGCGGTCGACGGCCACCGTCTCGCGCTTGCCGGACCGGAACACGATCGACAGGTCGCGCACGCAGAGGCAAAGATTCTCGCTCATGCGAACGTCTTTCGTGGATCGAACGCATCGCGCACGGCCTCGCCGATAAAGATCAGCAGCGACAGCATCATCGCCACGGTGAAGAAGCCGGTGAGGCCGAGCCACGGCGCCTGCACGTTGGCTTTGCCCTGAGACAGCAACTCGCCGAGCGACGGCGAGCCCGGCGGCAGGCCGAAGCCGAGAAAATCAAGCGCGGTCAACGTCATCACCGACGACGACATGATGAAGGGCAGGAACGTCATCGTCGCCACCATGGCGTTTGGCAACAGATGGCGGAACATGATGACGGCATTCGATACGCCGAGCGCGCGCGCCGCCTGGATGTATTCGAAATTGCGGCCGCGCAGGAATTCCGCGCGTACCAGGCCGACGAGACGCACCCACGAGAACAGCAGCAGGATGCCGAGCAATACGAAGAAGCCCGGCACCAGAACCGAGGAAATGATAAGAAGCAGGTAAAGCTCCGGCACCGATGTCCAGATTTCGATAAAGCGCTGAAACAGCAAATCGACCCAGCCGCCGAAATAGCCCTGCACTGCGCCCGCGGCGACGCCGATTATCGACGATACGATCGTCAGAACGAGACCGAACAGCACCGAGAGGCGGAAACCGTAGATAAGGCGCGCCAGCACGTCGCGCCCCTGATCGTCCGTGCCAAGCCAATTGTATTCAAGCGAGTCGCATCTGGCGTAGCCGTTCTTGGCGGCAAAGTCGCAGTCTTTCTGATTCAAAAGCCATGTGGGCTTCGCCGGAAATGCTGACGGCGGATTGTCATTGATGGTCTTGTAGGAGAACTTGATCGGCGTCCACAGCACGAAGGCGTGGTGGTCGGCGAGGAAATCGAGCAAGTGCGGGTCGCGATAGTCGGCGGCGGTGCCGAGATCATCGCCGAATTCGGTGTCCGGATAGGTCACGAAGACCGGAAAGTAGCTCTTGCCGTCGAAATGGATGAACAGCGGCTTGTCGTTGGCGATGAACTCGGCGAACAGCGAGATGATGAACAGAAACATGAAAACCCACAACGACCAGTAGCCGCGCTGATTGGCTTTGAAGTTCTGCCAGCGCCGGATATTGATCGGGGAGAATTCAAACCCGCGCGGCGGCGCGGTAATTCCCATCGGACCGGAAGGCTCGATATCGGCAGTGAATTCCGGTTTGGACGGGCCGGCCGCCCTGGCGTCTCTGTCGGCGGTTTTCGCGTCCACCTCAAACCTCCCGCGATTCGAAGTCGATGCGCGGATCGATCCAGGTATAGGTCAGGTCGGAAATCAGATTCACGACAAGGCCGACGAGTGCGAAAATGTAGAGGTTCGCGAACACGACGGGATAGTCCCGATTGAGCACGCTCTCAAAGCTCAAAAGACCGAGCCCGTCGAGCGAGAAGATTGTTTCGATCAACAGCGAACCGGCGAAAAACGCGGACACGAACGCGCCCGGGAAGCCGGCGATGACGAGCAGCATGGCGTTGCGGAAGATGTGGCCATAAAGGACCTGCCGCTCCGAGCAGCCCTTGGCGCGCGCAGTCAGCACGTATTGCTTGCGCAGCTCTTCGAGGAACGAGTTTTTGGTCAGGAGCGTCATGGTGGCGAACGCCGCGAGCCCCATGGAGACGATCGGCAGCGTCAGATGCCAGAAATAGTCGAAAATCTTGTGCCACCAGGTGAACTGCGCCCAGCCGTCGGAAGTCAGTCCCCGCAACGGGAAGATCTGGAAGAACGAGCCGCCGGCAAAGAGGATGATGAGCAGGATCGCGAACAGGAAGCCCGGAATGGCATAGCCGATAATCACGATGCCGGAGGTCCACACGTCGAACGGCGTGCCATCGCGCACCGCCTTGTGGATGCCGAGCGGAATGGAGATCAAGTACGACAGCAGCGTCATCCAGACGCCGAGCGAGATCGAGACCGGTAGCTTCTCCTTGATGAGCTGAATAACCGTCACGTCGCGGAAATAGCTCTTGCCGAAATCGAAGCGCAGATAGTTGCCGAGCATGATGAAGAAGCGCTCATAAGCGGGCTTGTCGAAGCCGAATTGCTTTTCCAGGCTCTTGATGAATTCGGGATCGAGCCCCTGCGCGCCGCGATATTTTGAGTTCATATCCGCTTGCGCGCCGCTTTGCGATGCGCCGCGGGCGCCAAAATCGCCGCCGGAGCTTCCGGAAATGCGCGACGTCGCTCCGGTGTCGGTCCCCGAAAGCTGAGCGATGACACGCTCCACAGGGCCGCCGGGCGCAAATTGCACCACGGTGAAAGATACCAGCATGATCCCAAAAACCGTAGGAATCATGAACAATATGCGGCGGATGATGTAGGCGGTCATTGCGTTCCGGCCAGCATTTGTAGGGAACTACGCGGTTGCTCGCAAGAAGCGAGACATATCACGAGGCATATCGTGCGATTTCTAGCCCGCCCGCGGTTTGTTTCCCGTCGTGCCGGCGTCATACCACCAGGTGTCCGGGATGCCGCGGAAGTAGCGTGGTTGCGCAGGCGGCCGCCCGAAAACGTTCCAGTAGGCGATCCAGTGGGACGCCTTGTACCACTGGGGAATCCAATAGCGGCCCGCGCGGATCGCTCGGTCAAGCGCGCGGCAGGCCGCAACCAAGGCGGGTCTGGTTTGCGCCGCGATAATGACATTGATCAACGAATCGATGGCCGGGTTGGCGATGCCAGCGAGATTATTGGAACCCTTCAGCGCCGCAGCTTGCGAGGAAAAGTACGACCGCAACGAATCGCCGGGAGTGGCGGAAAAACCGAATCGATCGATGGTGATGTCGAAGTCGAAGCCGTCACGTCGGGCGCGGTATTGCACCGGGTCGACAATGCGCAAAGAGGCATCGATGCCCAGCGTCGCCAGATTCTTGATCAGCGGCGCATGGTGCGGTTCGAATGTCGGCTCGTCGATCAGGAATTCGATCGTGATGCGTTCGCCGCCCGGCAATACGCGCTTGCCGTTGACGATTGTGCAGCCGGCCTCGTTGAGGAGTTGCGCGGCCTTGCGAAGCTGCGGCCGATCCTGTCCGGAGCCATCGGTGACGGGCGGCACGTAGGGCTCGCCGAACACTTCAGCCGGCAGACTGCCGCGGAACGGCTCAAGCAATGCAAGCTCTTCGGCGCTTGGCGGGCCTTTTGCCATCATGTCCGAGTTCTGAAACACCGAGACCGTGCGCTGATAGGAACCGTACATGATGGTCTTGTTGGTCCACTCGAAGTCGAAAGCGTAGTCGAGCGCCTCGCGCAGGCGCGGGTCGGCAAATTTCGGACGCCGCGTGTTGATGAACCACCCCTGGGCTCCGGAGGGTGTGTCATCGGGAAGCGTATCGCGCTTGACGCGGCCGTCCTTCAGCGCCGGGAAGTCGTAACGCGTCGCCCAGGTGCGCGACGTGAACTCTTCGCGAAATAGATAGCTTCCGGCCGTAAAGCCTTCGAAGCCCACGTCGCGGTCGCGATAATATTCGTATCGCACGATGTCGAAATTGTTCTGGCCGCGGCCGACCGGCAGATCGGCCCCCCACCAGTCCCTGACGCGTTCGTATTCGATGTAACGGCCTGCGTCGAAGCGACCGACCTTGTAGGCACCCGAGCCGAGCGGAACGTCGAGCGTCGATTCATCGAACGGCTTGGTCGTGTAATAGGCGCGCGAGAAGATCGGCAGCCCGGCGACAAATAGCGGTACGTCGCGGGCGTGTTTCGGCGCAAACGTCGCGATCACGGTTGCATCGTCTTCCGCCTTGGCGCCGACAAATTCGCGCAGCGATTGGCTGATGATCGGGTGGCCCTTCTCCTTCAGGACGTTGAGCGAGAACGCCACGTCGTTTGCGGTGAGCGGCGTACCGTCGTGGAACTTGGCCTGTGGCCGAAGCATGAATGCGTAGGTGAGACCGTCGGCCGATCGCCGAACCTTCGCCGCGGCGAGGCCGTACATGGCGTCCGGCTCGTCGCCCGACCGCGCCATGAGACTCGCGAAGGTCAGTTCCATGCCCTGCGCGGCATCGCCCTTGAGGATGTAACTGTTGAGCGAGTTGAAGGTCAGAAAATTCTGGTTGAATTGGCGGTCCGGTCCGATCTGCGAAAACGTGCCGCCTTTCGGCGCGTTGGGATCGACGTAGTTGAAGTGAGGAAAATCCGGCGGGTAGGCTAGATCGCCAAACGACGACATGCCGTGCGCCTCGACGGCGCCGTCGGCGTAGACGCGCGATGTAGCCGTTTTGAGTGCAGCGATCCCCGCCGTCGACGCCGCCGCGAGCGCGAGGATGCGCCTGCGGGTCGGCCGAATCACGTGCGCGAGACCTTGGCGGCCTTGTCGGCGTCCCACCACCAGACCGTCGGGAATGCGGCCCTGCCGTATTTCGGCATTGGGT
>DATJYT010000043.1:0-5095 GCA_035499475.1 Xanthobacteraceae bacterium
ATAGAGAAAGGTCGGCACCGCCGACGAAAAGGTCGACATGTAGGCGCCGAGATTGGCGATGGTATGGACTTTCAGGCCGGTGATCTTGCCGTCGGCATCGAACGCCATCTGCGCCTTGGTGACGTGATCGCGGCCGTGCGCGTCGGTGATGAAGCTCTCCGAGCGCTCGCAGGTCCACTTCACCGGCCGGTCGAGTTTGCGCGCCGCCCACAGGCAGACGACCTCCTCCGGATAAATGAAAATCTTCGAGCCGAAGCCGCCGCCGACGTCGGGCGCGATCACGCGCAGCTTGTTCTCGGGCGCGATGCCGACGAAGGCCGCGATGACGAGCCGCGCCACGTGCGGATTCTGCGATGCGTTCCACAGCGTCAGGTTGCCGCTCGCCGCATCATATTCGGCGATCGCGGCGCGCGGCTCCATGGCATTCGGCACCAGCCGGTTGTTGATGAATTCGAGCGTGGTGACGTGCTTGGCGCTCTTCAACGCCGCGCCGGTCGCGCCGGCATCGCCGAGATGCCAATTGTAGATGGTGTTGTTCGGCGCGGCGTCGTGAATGAGCGGCGCGCCCTTGGCGGCGGCTTTCGCCGGATCGACGACGGCCGGCAGGACCTCATAGTCGACAACGACTTTCTCGGCCGCATCCTTGGCCTGCGCCAAGGTATCAGCGATCACCACCGCGACCCCATCGCCGACATGGTTGGCCTTGTCGGTCGCGAGCGCCGGGTGCGGCGCCATCTTCATCGGCGAACCGTCTTTGGAAAGCACGGTCCAGCCGCAGATCAGGTTGCCGAGCTTGTCCTGCGCGAACTGCGCGCCGGTGAACACGCCGGCGACACCCGGCATGCCGGCCGCCGCCTTGGTGTCAATGCTCTTGATCTTGGCGTGGGCGTGAGGCGAACGAATGAAATAGATTGCCGCCTGCCCCGGGCGGCTGATGTCGTCGGTGTAGTGGCCCTTGCCTGTGATGAACCGTCGATCTTCCTTGCGGCGCACGGCGGCGCCGATCCCGGTCGCGCTCATGGCAGTTCCTCCGGCTTGGTTCGTCCGCCCCTTCCCTATTCGGCAGCCTTCGACGCGGCGCCGCCTCGCATGGCGCGGGCGCCTGCGGCAATCGCCTTGACGATGTTGTGATAGCCGGTGCAGCGGCAGATATTGCCTTCCAGCTCTTCGCGAATGGTGTGATCGTCGAGGTCGTGACCCTTGCGGCGGACTATATCCACCGCGGTCATGATCATCCCCGGCGTGCAGTAGCCGCATTGCAGCCCGTGATTCTCACGGAACGCTTCCTGCATTGGGTGCAGCGGGCCGTCCGGCGCTGCCAAGCCTTCGATGGTCAGCACATCGGCGCCTTCGAGCTGCAAAGCGAGCACGGTGCACGACTTGGTCGCCTTGCCGTTGACGTGAACGACGCAGGCGCCGCACTGCGAGGTGTCGCAGCCGACATGGGTGCCGGTCAGCCGCAGCTGCTCGCGCAGCAATTGGACCAGCAGCGTGCGCGGGTCGACATCGGCGGTGACGGGTTTGCCGTTCACCGTCAGGGAAACGGCTGCCGTATTGGCTGCCATTGGGCTCCTCCTCGAAAAATCCGGTCAAACGTTGCGATTCGCCGGGTGGACGACGCCACCCACGGCATCCAGGCACGAAATCGGGGCGATTTTGCCGTTTTTCGCACTCTTGAACAAGAATTACTCTGAACCGCGGCCTAGGCGATGGTCAAGGGAGTTCCGCGGACCGATCGCCTCACGGACGCAGCGGCGGCCACCTGAACCGCGTCGCACTCTATTGGCCGACGGCGGTAGCGAAACTCTGGAAGAAATCGTCGGCGACCTTCTTGGCGGCGCCGTTGATCAGACGCTGGCCGAGTTGGGCGAGCTTGCCGCCGATCTGCGCGTCGACCGTATAGGTGAGCAGCGTGCCACCGTCCTTCGGCGCGAGCTTCACCGTCGCGCCGCCCTTGGCGAAACCGGCGACGCCGCCTTCGCCCTGACCGGAAATCTTGTAACCGTTCGGCGGGTCGAGGTCCGACAGCGTGACGCTGCCTTTGAAGCGCGCCTTGACCGGCCCGATCTTGATGGTGGCGACCGCCTGATAACCGTTCTCGGAGGTCTTGTTGAGTTCCTCGCAACCGGGGATGCAAGCCTTCAGCACGGCTGGATCGTTGAGCTTCTCCCACACCACCTGCTGTGACGCCGGAAGCTGATATTCGCCGTTCATCGTCATCGCCATGTCGTTACTCCCATGTCGTCACGCCCATGTCGTCACTCCCTGGCCGTGCAATTACCCTTCCCCTATCGCTTAGCGCCTCGCGCGACCCCTGGAAAGACCGAACGCCGCGCGGCGGAAATGCGCAGGCCCCCCTTGCGGCAACGCCTTACCTGCCGTCAAAACAGCCAATGCAGGACAAGGGAGGAAACAATGCCGGACATCAAGACCGACGACGGCTGCACCATTCATGTCGAGGTGGAGGGACCACAGCGCGCTCCGGTGCTGATGCTGTCGAATTCGCTCGGCACCAACCTGCACATGTGGGACGACCAGGTCGCGTCCTTCACGCAGCATTTCCGGCTGCTGCGCTACGACCGGCGTGGTCACGGCAAATCGAGCGTGCCCAAGGGCCCCTATACGATGGAGCGGCTCGGCCGCGACGTGCTGGCGGTGCTCGACGGGCTTGGCGTCCCGAAGATCAATTGGTGCGGCCTTTCCATGGGCGGCATGGTCGGTCAGTGGCTTGGCGCCAATGCGGTCAACCGCATCGACAAGCTCATCCTCTCCAACACATCGAGCTACTTCCCCGACAAGACCATGTGGGACGGCCGCATCAAGATGGTGCGCGAGAAGGGCCTCGCCGGCATGGTCGACGCCAATATGGAGCGCTGGTTCACCAAGGGCTTCCGCGAGCGCGCGCCCCAGGCCATGGCTAAAATGCGCGACATGTTCGTGGCGACGAACATCGAAGGCTATATCGGCTGCGGTGAGGCGATCCGCGACATGGACCACCGCCCGTTGCTGCCGAAGATCGCCGCGCCGACGCTGGTCATTGCCGGCAAGCACGATCCGGCGACGCCGCTCGAAGGCAACGAGTTCATCAAGCAGCATATTCCGGGCGCCAAGATCGCCGTGCTGGACGCCGCGCACATCGCCAATCTCGAGCAGCCGCAGGCCTACGCGGATACGGTGATGGAATTTTTGCGGTCGTAGATTTGGTTCACACCGGCTTGTAGAGCCGGTCGTGATAGACGAGCGCCGCGCCGGCGGGGCCCAAGCGGACCGCCTCGACCGCGCCGAAGAAAATGTTGTGCGACGCCACCGCCTTGATCTCGATGGTGCGGCAATCGAAGGCGACGACGGCGGAGGTGAGCACCGGCGAGCCGGTCTTCATGGTGGTCCACTCGCCGAGGCCGAAGCGGTCGGAGAGCTGCACTCCGCTTCTTCCGGCGAACATATCGGCAAGCTTCGATTCATTGGCGCCCAGCGTGTTGACGCAGAACACGCCGTTCTGCGACATGAGCGGCGCGCTGTTGCTGCGGCGGTTGAGGCAGACGAGCAGCATGGCCGGCTGATCGGACACCGAGCACACCGCGGTCGCGGTGAAGCCGGTCTTGCCGCCCGGGCCCGCGGTGGTGACGACATGCACGGCGGCGCCGAGCTTCGCCATCGCCTCGCGGAACGCCTGCGGCTCGACGCTCGCGATCGGCTCGGGCGCGACCGCCGTAAAGGCGCCGTCCATGGCATCGTCGGGGCGTTGGTCGATCCAGCTCATGAGGCAGATGACGGAAATCGGATGTCAGATGACAGATGTCGGAGGACAGAATAGAAAAAACAATAACCATCTGTCATCCGTCATCTGACATCCGACGTCTCACTCGGCCGCCAGCGCGCCCGGCAAACCCGGATACGCCACGTCGTCGGGATCAAGCCACGTCGGCACGGTCCAGCCGTTCTCGTCGTATTCGGACATGCATTGCTCGGCGAGCGCCGTCATCTGCTCCATCATGCCGCTGTTGCGCGCGTTCCACAGCGCCTGGATCCGGATGTCCTCGTGATTGCCGGCATAGTTGCGCTCGTACAACTCGTGGCGGCCGCCGAATTCGGTGCCGATGGCGTCCCACAAAAGCTTCATCACCTTGATGCGCTGCTTGTAGTCGATGCCGTAGGAGCCGCGCACGTAGCGAGCGAGATAGCGGTCGATCGCCGGATTCTTGAAATCCTTGGCCGATGACGGCAGGTAGATGAGCGAGGACGCAACGATCTTTTCCACGATCTCCTTGACGCGGCCGTAGGCGTCGCCGGCGAAGACCCGATAGCTCGAGCCTGATTGCAGGTTCGGCAGCACCGCGCCGTCGACCCACGGCGTCGGATTCATCGCCATGGCGTCGGTCAGCGCCCAGAACAGATGGCGCCAGGCGATGATCTCGCCGAGCATCGCCTGATTGCCGCGGAATTCGTCGGAGCCGGCCGCCCGCAGCGCCTTGGCGATGACGCCGACGAGGAAGTCAAGCTTCACCGCGAGCCGCGTGCAGCCCTGGAACTGGTAGCCGGCGAGAAAGCCCGACTGCGGAAAGAAGGTCTTGAGCTTCTCCAGGTCGCGATGCAGCAGCACGTCTTCCCAGGGGACGAACACGTTATCGAACACGAAGATCGCGTCATTCTCGTCGAAGCGCGACGACAGCGGATAGTCGTAGGGCGTGCCCATCACGCTTGCGGTCATCTCGTAGGAGGTGCGGCAGAACAGCTTCACGCCCGGCGCGTTCATCGGCGCGATGAACATCACCGCAAGGTCGGTGTCGTGCAGCGGCACCGCGGCGTTCTGGCCCAGGAAATTGTAATGCGTCAGCGCGGATGAGGTCGCCACCACCTTGGCGCCGGAAATATAGATGCCGGCGTCGGTGTCCTTCTGGATGGTGATGAACACGTCCTTCACCTGGTCGACCGCCTTGGCGCGGTCGACCGGCGGATTGACGATGGCGTGGTTCATGAACAGCACGTTCTCTTGCGCGCGCCGGTACCAGGCCTTCGCGTTGTCGGCGAACCTGCCGTAGAACTCAAAATTGGCGCCGAGCGTGTTCATCAGCGACGCCTTGTAGTCGGGCGAGCG
>DATJYT010000044.1:0-11296 GCA_035499475.1 Xanthobacteraceae bacterium
CGGCGAGCCGCAGCGCGAACGGCTCACCCGCAGTGCGCCGGCGTTCACGCTCGGCAAACGGCATGTCGCGCGCGCGGCCGGGATAAAGCGGCGCGCCGTCAGGATCGCGCGACCAGGGGCCTTCGCGCTCGCGCTCGGCAACCAGGGCGGCGATCTCGCTGCGGCTCTCGAAGCTCGGGTAGATCAGTTTCATCGCTTCGAGCCTGGCGAGCGCCGATCGATAATCGGCGAGATGCTCGCTCTGCCGGCGCACCGGCTGTTCCCACGAAATGCCGAGCCAATCGAGATCCTCGTAGATCGCCGTCTCGTATTCCGGGCGAGAGCGCGCCGTGTCGATGTCCTCGATCCGCAGCAGCAGCCGGCCGCCGGCTTCGCGCGCCATGTCAAAGTTGAGCAAGGCCGAATAGGCATGCCCGAGATGCAGATGCCCGTTGGGGCTGGGCGCGAAGCGAAAGACACGCGTAGCTGCGATCACATTCGCCATGCTGGGCCGAAGCGCCGTGACTGGTCAACTGCAGGGTGCCGGTTTGGACGTGAAATCCCGCCCGAAAAATTGCAGGATAGCGGCTGACAGACAAAAGCAAGGCAATCTATGAGCGATCGGAGCAAGGCGATGTCCGCGACGGCCGGCACTTCCGGCAGATTTCACCCGTTCAATTTCCAGAAATGGATCGCCGAAAACCAGCACCTGCTCAAGCCGCCGGTGAGCAACAAGAAGGTTTTCGAGGACGGCAAGATGACCGTGCAGGTGGTCGGCGGGCCCAACGAGCGCACCGATTTTCACGACGACCCGGTCGAGGAGTTCTTCTATCAGCTCAAAGGCGACATGCTGCTCAAGGTGGCCGAGGACGGCAAGTTCTACGATGTGCCGATCCGCGAAGGCGAAGTCCTGCTGCTGCCGGCCCACGTGCCGCATTCGCCGCAACGGCCGCAGCCAGGCTCGATCGGCCTCGTGGTCGAGGCGGCGCGGCCGAACGCGCTCGACGGTTTCAACTGGTATTGCTTCGAATGCGGCGCGCTGGTCCACCGTATCGAGGTCAAGGTCGAGCATGTGGTGCGCGACCTGCCGCCGCTCTACGAGGCGTTCTACGCCGACGCGAAGGCCCGCAAATGCCCGAACTGCGGCACCGTCCATCCCGGCAACACGCCGCCGCCGGGATGGGTGGCGTTGTAGGCAGGGATCAGGAAACAGGAATCAGGTATCAGGGCATCCTCAAGTCTTTCCTGATCCCTGTTTCCTGATCCTTGATGCCCGACCATCGCATTCACACCGAGGCCGAGCTCGACCAGGCCATCGCCGCGCTGGTCGCGGTTGACCCGCGCTTTGCGCCGCTGATCGAGAAATCCGGCCGGCCGCCGTTGCGGCGGCGCGCCGACGGCTATGCGGGGCTTGCCGCCATCATCGTGTCGCAGCAGCTGTCGACGGCGAGCGCCGGCGCGATCTGGGCGCGGCTTGCCGCCGCCTTCGATCCGCTCGAACCCGCCGCGATCATCCGCGCGCGGCCGACAAAGCTTGCAAAGCTCGGTCTGTCGGGGCCGAAGATCCGCGCGCTCAAGGAAATTGCGCGCGCCGTTGCGCGTGGCGACCTGGCGCTCCCGACTTTGGGAAATATCGACGCCGAGGCGGCGCATGCGGCGCTCACCGCCGTTCACGGCATCGGCCCATGGACTGCCGACATCTATCTGCTGTCGTGCCTCGGCCATGCCGATGCCTGGCCGGCCGGCGACCTCGCGCTCCAGGAGGCGGCGCGGCTCGCCTTCGGACTGCGCACACGGCCGACGGCGAAGGAGATGCTGTCGCTCGCCGAATCATGGCGGCCGTGGCGTTCGGTGGCGGCGCGCATCCTGTGGACCTATTATCGGGCCGTTAAAGGGCGCGAAGGCGCGCCGGTCCAGCCGAGCAAACGAAAACGAGGGACAAATGGCGGCCGAGCTTGATGGTCCGCGGCTCGCGCCGCGCTCCGGCGCCGCGCAGCAGTTGGTCGTTTTTCTGCACGGCTATGGCGCCGACGGCAACGACCTGATCGATATCGGCCGCGCCTGGCAGCAATATCTGCCGCAAGCGGCCTTCGTCTCGCCGCATGCGCCCGAGCCTTGCGGGCAGGCGCCGACGGGTCGGCAGTGGTTTCCGCTGACGTTCCGCGACGAGAACGAACGCTGGATCGGCGTCAACAAGGCAGCGCCTGTCCTGGACCGCTTTCTCGACAGCGAACTTGCCCGCCACAAGCTGCCGCCCTCGGCGCTGATGCTGGTGGGGTTCAGCCAGGGCACCATGATGGCCCTACACGTCGGGCTGCGCCGTGCCGCGCCGCCCGCCGCGATCGTCGGCTATTCGGGCCTTCTTGTCGTGCCGGCGGATGGCGACGCCCAAAGCTTCGCCGCGGGAATCAAGTCGCGGCCGCCGGTCCTTTTGGTGCATGGCGACCGCGACGATCTCATTCCGCCACAGGCGTTGTTCCAGGCGGCGCAGGGGCTCGCCGCGCTCGGCGTGCCGGTCGAATGGCACCTGTCGCCCGGCACCGGCCACGGCATCGACGCTGAAGGCCTGCGGCACGGCGGCGAGTTCCTGGCCCGCCGTCTAAGGCGTTGAAAAGACTAGACGATTTAACCTTGAGTCATCGTTTCAAGTAACGCTTTCCTAGCAAATTCGGCCTACAAGCGCGCTATCGGCAAAGGTGCGCCCATGGTCACGATTTTGACGAAGCGGTTGGGTCGGCGCGTTCAGTTTGCCCGAATGCGGCGGCTGCTCGCGAGCTTCCGGACAAACAGACGCGGCAACGTGGCGGTGATTACCGCGCTTGCATGCCTGCCGATGGTCGCGGGCGTCGGATGCGTCATCGACTACACGAACGCGAGCATGATCAAGACCAAGCTGCAGGCCGCTGCCGACTCGGCGGCGCTGGCGACCGTCTCCGTCAACTCGCCCGTCGTCGCCACCGCCAAGGCCATGTCGAGCAGCGGCACGGTTGCGGGCGGCGCGACCTTCGCCAACAATTTCTTCAACGCCAACTTGAGCACGGCTCCGGCGGATGTCGGCTACTCCAATCTCACGCCGGCATCGACCGTGACGCTGAGCGGATCGACGGTCACCGCCCGGGTGGCCTTCACGGCCCAGATCCCCACTTATTTCATGGGCGTGATGGGCTATACCAACCTCAACGTCAGCGGCTCATCGACCGCAGGCTATTCGCTGCCGACTTACATCAACTTTTATCTGATGCTCGACGTGTCGGGCTCCATGAGCTTCCCCTCGACGAGCGCCGAGCAAACCAGACTCGAAGCGGTCAACCCCGACAATTACTCGCTCTATCCGAGCGGCTGCACGTTCGCCTGTCATTTCACAAGGCAGGGCGCCTGCACGCAGTCGGAGCAGAGATCCAACGTGCCTCCGTCCCAATATACCAGTACCTACAATCCGAGCCCTGGCGGCTATTGCCAGGGCTTCACCATCACGCGGCTCGGAACCACGCCGGCGACCGGAACCATCACCCCGACCAATATCAACTGGTCCAATACGCCGGTGACCTATTGTTCGAGCCCCGGAACCACCGCCTGCATCCAGTTACGCGCCGACGCCGTCGGCTATGCGGTGACCACGCTTTTGACCACCGCGGCTGCCAGCGAGCAGGTCACGAATCAATACAAAGTTGGGCTCTATCCGTTCATTCGATATCTGTATTCGTACTTTCCCCTGACCACGAACCTGACTGGAACGGGTTCGGGGACGATCAACTACGCGGCCACCCAGCTCGCAACGCTTTTGGATACCGGCGCCAATGCAAGCTTGGGATCGGGCGGCACGCATTTCGAGAACGCGTTCCCGAGCATGAACACGCTGATCAGCAGCGTCGGCACCGGCACCAGTTCGTCCAACGCGCTGCCCTACGTCTTCCTCATCACCGACGGGTCGCAGAACAACCAGACGCAATGGGGCGGCAGCTGGGCCGGCAACAATTCGGCGACGACGCTCGATACGTCACTGTGCACCACGCTCAAGAACCGCGGCATAACCATCGCCATACTCTACATTCCGTACCAGACCATTCAAAATCCGACCACCTTCGCCAACAGCGAGGACTACTACGCCAACTCCAATATCCCGAATATTCCGGGATCGCTTAAAACCTGTGCGTCGCCCAATTTCTTCTATACCGCCAACAGTCCCGCCGACATCAACAACGCGCTGGTGACGATGTTCGAGCAGGCCGTCAGCACCGCCCACATCACCAATTGATGAAAGGCCGGCGGTGCGCCGGCCTTGCGAATGCGGCTCCGATAAAGAGGTCCGGCGCGGCGCGCCGCTGCAAAGCGAAAGTCCAATCAGCAGGTGCTGCTCTGCACCGTGTACACGACGCAGGAGACGCTCCGGGGCGTCACATAGAGATTGTCCGCGAAGGTGATTCCGGTGGAAGGGCCGAAGAAGCCGAACAGCGGGATATAGGTGAAGGTCACTTCCGCCAGGATCAGATAGGAGCTGTTGACGATCATGGCAGCCGGCGGCGTTATGGCGGAACCGACGGCCCGAGCGGTGCCGTTTTGCGAAGCGCTCCACTCGATCGTGGCGACGCCCGTGTTGCTGATCTTGATCTGCGAAACCGTGACGGTTGGCGCCGGGGCGGTGTAGGGCGACATCACCACCGAGGTCGCGCTCAGGATCGCCGACATGTCCGTCGATGAGATCGTCGCATATTGATTGGTGATCGAGGCCAGCGCGAAGGTGGCCGTGCGCACCTTCATGTAGCCGGCGATCGCGCGGCCGCCGTCGTACGATGCGAGAAAAATGACGACCATCACCGGCAGGATCGCCGCAAACTCGATGGCGGCGACGCCCCGGGTCGAATCGGCAAAATTCCGGCATGTTCCGATCAAACGCCGCATCATCAGTAGGGCTCTATGCGAAAGGCGCTCACGCCCATCATCTCGGTGGTGCCATTGCCCAGGTTCGACAGCACATAGCCGAACGGTCCGCCGACGATCGGCCATTGGTAAATCAGTTGCACCACCATGACCTGGCCGGGCGTGCCGGGGCTGTAGGACCAGGTGTTGCTGACGGTCCCGTCGGGATTGTAGGTGATGGTCGGCGCGCCGGCGTTGGCGCTGGCGAAATTGCTGTAGTTCTGCACGTTGATCATCAGGCTGCCGCAATTGAACACCGCCTGAACCATCGGGCAAACTTCGTTGGCGAATTGGCTCTGCGTGGTGCCAGCGGTCTGAACCTGCCCGGTCATGATGAGACGGCCGGCCTCGGTCGCCGCATTTTGAAGAGTCGCCTGGGCGAACAGATAGAGCGTCAATTCGAATACGCCGATAAGCAGCGCAAAGAACGGCGGAGCGACTAACGCGAATTCGACCGCGGTCGTGCCCGCGCGCGCCCGGCCGAACCGAGACAGAACTCGTGCTGTGCGGCCGCAGATTTTTGCCAGACTTCGCAACATATCCAGCGCGCCTCTTTTGTCGCCGGGCCACGCTCCGCAGGCCCGGGTTGGCACTCTCGCTGGTAGTGGAAACACATTGATTATTGGTTGCGCCGCGAGAATAAAACCAACCCTGTTTGAATCCCGTGACGTACTGTTAACCACGCCAGATCTCCAATCGTTCGTGGCAATGCTGCCTGCCGGCCCCTTGCGCACAGAAGCCGGAAGGGCCTGCGGCCGTCACGAAATTGACACTTGTGAATAGGCGCCCAAAAATGACCCCTCCAATGTCAGATAGATCAGCAGCTTAACGAGCCGATGGGCGTCGGGACCCCACGCCGATTTACAGCGAGTGGTTTCTATGCTGGAGCCAGGTCAAGAATACCCAGCAGCCTAAGGCCCAGGCCGCGCCAACGCACCAACCGCCGAAGACATCTGTCGGATAGTGAACCCCGAGATAGATGCGGCTGATACCTATAGGGATCGTGAGGAATACCGCCACCACGATGAAATAAAGACCGACCTTGAACGATGATTGATTTTGCGCCAAGACCGCCGCTATCGTCAGATAGGTCGTGGCCGACAACTCGGCATGGCCGCTCGGGAAACTCGATGTGAAGACCCGTACCGCTTGATAAATCAAATCTGGACGGGGCCGGGCAAACGCCGCCTTGAGCAAATCGTTCAAAGCAATGCCGCCGTACACGGCTACGAGTATCAGCCAGGCCGCCGCGTGCTTGCGAGTCAAAAACAGATAGCCGGAAAAGGTAAACGCTATCATTGCCAGTACGATTATGCTGCCGAGGCTTGTTAGGTCGCGCGCAGCCTCTTGAAGCCATGCCGGGCCAATCGGCGCGGATGGGTTGGCCTGGTCCCGCAAGGCGAGCATGATTTTCTGATCGAGCTCGAACGACGTCCCTGCGATGACGTTCTGAGCGACGACGCCGAATGCGAAAAGCAGACATGCTACTGACGAGACAGATATCAGCGCGCCCCTTTTTGTGGTCTTTGAGTATCGGTCTGACATCATCGCCGTCACAGCTAAATTGCACCGCCGATCTTCGAATCCTGTTCTACCAAGTTGACGCTGGAGAACAGGGCGCTTGCACCCAGTCGAACCGGAAGGACGCGCCTGCGGCATTCGACACGGAAGCGCGGCAGGACAACCGGTTCGCCGTCCAAGTTTACGTTAAGCTCGTGCTCGGATTCATATTCAATCCAAGAGCTTCGCGTCGTGATCAGGTTCCTGCGGATGCCTACCGCACCTTCGCGGAGCAAATGCGAAAAGGCATCCAAGCGCGCGGGGCGGTCCATTGCCGGCATAATCGTCAAGTCGAGCAAACCATCGTCGATCAGCGCGTTCGGACAAAGCGGTATGCCGCCGCCAGCCTGCCGCCCGTTGCCGATTGCCAAGGCCAAAAATTGCCCTTCCCACGTGAAGCCGTCCGCACGGAAGGTGCCCCGATTCTCCGATAGCTCCGCAAAGCGCGAGATGCCGGTAATGGCATAAGCCAACCCGCCCAGTCGCTGCTTAAGCTCGGGATCGGTCTCGACCGTGACGCGGGAACCGAAGCCGCCTGAAACCAGGTTGACGAATAACCTGCCATTGAGGAGGCCGACATCGATCCATCGCGCCGGCGCGCTCGCCGCCATTTGCAGTGCCGCCTCGATGTCCTCGGTCGGTACGCCCGCTGAATGGCTGAAATCGTTAGCGGTCCCCAGAGGAACGATGCCGAGAGAGCATTTTTCAGGTAATCCGGCCGCATGCGCGGCTGCAAAAACCTCGTTGATGGTGCCATCACCGCCGGCGGCGACGATGCAATCGATTTTTCCTAGAGCGGCGTCAGCAACCGCTTCGCCAGTCAATCTCGCGGCGTCGCCGGGCTCCCACGTGACCCTCACCTCTACAACCCGGCCTTCTTTGCGCAGGGCGTAAACAGCGCTTCTCAAACGAGCGTCACCGGCTGCCTTACCGTGCAGAATGATGCGGATGGTTGCCACGGCTTTCAATCTTCTTCGCAGAAGGACTGCAAGTCAAAGGTGGGTGATGCAGATGGAGCAAAAAAGTTGCCTGCGCCTGAGTGATATAAAGCGCACAAGCACGGCGTGCAAAGATACGAATGGCACCAGGCGAAGGACTGCTCCGCAAGCTAATTCGCAACTGCAAACGGTCGACGACGGGTAGTGGTATCCGGGACGATCACTTGAAGCGCCCGCGGGCGAATTCTGTAATGGAGGGGCGCGTCCATGACGCAGACCTCACCGTCGGTCGAGACGTTGATGCGGGGGGTTCCTGGGTCGACCCGTAGTTCCTCTGTCTCGAACGCGCTAAGGTCTTGATCGGTCGGGTTGCCAACAAGAGTGCGCAGCGCGGCCCGCCAAATATTATTGCGGCCCGTCTTCGGCGCGGTGCAGATCCAGAGGCGGCCGGAATCCAGGTTAGGTCTCATCCCTATGTCCAAACCGGATGTTTGGTATCGGTTGTTACCAACGAAAAGGAATGGTGTGAGGTGCTCCAATGCTTCGGCCTGATCCATATGCAACTTCACGCGCAGCCGAAAATAGCGCCGAAATAACGCGCGTAGCGCGATCAGTGCGGCAACGCGCTTTACATATCCCCGGCGCTGGATCTCTTCGCGCTGGCGCACGAAGTGTGGATAGAAGCCGATACCCGAATTGTTGACGAATACCCGGCCGTTCACCTCGCCGACATCCACTTTACCAATTTTGCCTTTGAACAGATTATAAATGGCAGCTTCCAGATTCAGCGGAATACCGACGTCTTTGGCAAAATGGTTCAGAGTGCCCATCGGGAGTACACCAAGAAAAGCATTGGTGCCGGCCAATTGACCTGCGATTGCGTTGATAGTGCCGTCGCCGCCGCCAGCTACAACCGGCTGACGGTGCTCGGCCAAGGCGTGAGCGGCCAGGGACGAAATGTCGTCGCCGCGTTTGGTCACGACGAGCTGCGTCTCGGCACCGAACTCAGCGGAAATGCGCGGGAGAAGCCTCATGGCCGCCTGCAAATGAACGGACTTGCCGTTAAGGATGCAGGTTGGACGCAAAGCTGTTTGCGGCCGCGACGCCATCATTTATCATTATAGAGCAGGTGAGGGACAGCCGTGAGTAATTCCGCGCCTCAGCCACCCGCACCGCATTCTCGGGCGTTCAGCGGCAGGACCGTGCACGCGGTGCTCGTTGGGCTGGCCGGCGGGGCCGGCCTGTTTCTTGCCTGGATGGCTGCAAACACGCTCTTCCTGATCTTTGCGGGACTGCTGTTCGCGGCATTGCTCGATGCGTGTACGCGCGGACTTGCCAAGGTCTTGCCGATCGGTCGCGGTTGGAATTTGGCGATCGTCTGCCTCGGTTTTGCGGTTGTCATTGTCGGGGTGTTGTTCTGGAGCGGGTACAGCATCAGTTCGCAGATCGACCAGCTAGTCCAGGCGCTCAATCGCGGACTCGGTTTCCTTGAGGGAAAATTGGCCGACCTTGGTTTCGCGCTCCCGGCTACCAGCGGGCACAGCGCATCGTTCGGCGAACTGTTTCGTTTCCTATTCCCCAATCCCAATCAATTCTTGGGTTCAGCCCAAAGTGCATTCAGCCGCACGCTTGGTGGCATCGGAGATGCCGCCGTTGTTGTACTGATCGGAGTTTTTGTCGCCGCCGATCCGACGACTTACAGAGAACGCGTTTTGGAGTATTTTTCGCTAGATCGGCGGAGATCCTTGGCCTTGCTGCTTGATGAACTCTCAAAATCTTTGCGGCGATGGCTGATAGGGCAAGTGGCCGCGATGCTGATTTTGGCGCTGTTGACTTGGATTGCGCTGCTGGCGCTGGGTGTGCCTAGCTCGCTCTTGCTCGGCATCCAGACGGGCTTGCTCGAATTCATCCCCTATCTCGGCTCGGTCATTGCCGCCATCCCGATTCTCCTCATCGCGCTTCCGCTCGGGACTTTCACAGTAGTGGTCGCGCTGGGGCTCTATGCAATCTTCCATATGCTCGTGGGCGCGGTCGTCCTTCCCTTGATCCAAAAACAGACGCTTGACCTGCCCCCGGCAATAGCCGTGGCCAGTCTTACTCTGTTTGGGGCTCTTTTCGGCCTGCTGGGCGTCGTGGTGGCGACGCCGCTGGTGATCATGATCCGCCAAGCGGTACTGCATTTTCGGCAGAGGCACTGACACTAGGGCGCGTACTCATAAAATCGGCCGCTCGGAGTAGTGGCCCCTGATGTCCGTTGCCCCCAATAGCGGCGCAATAGCGGACATTCAACCGCTTCGGCTCGGAGCCAACAATGGACGTCAGAGGATGCCGCTTGTAACTCAGCCGTCCTCGCGCCGGGGCATTTGGTTGTGTTCAAAGTTCGGCGATGCAGCCAAGTTGAAGCCGCGATAGCACTTGGACGGGTCAGTTGCTCGGGCGGGAAAGAGGATCGGGCGGCGAAGTAAGGCTGTCGATGTGAAAGTGCTGGTATGGATTTGAATTGCCCGGCTGGTGATCAAACGGCGCCGGAGCGCTCAACTGGGATGGTTCCCCACCCTGGTCGAGACCCAACATTTTGCTGACCTGTTCGTCTGGGTCCGCAAATGCGGCATTTCCGCCCCCCGTGGTTCCACCGTTCCCAAGACTGAATGCTCGTGCGGAAACGGCGGTTAGCGAGGCTGCGGCCACTGCCAACAATACAATCGCCACGAACCGAACCTGCGTCGCTCGCAACATGGGTCTTCCCCTTGCCGGTACTTGCCCCTTTGAGCAGTATGCACGCATTCGCTCCTGGCGGCAACGCGCCCAAATCGCTTGAACCGCTGCCAAAATATCTTTTCATCTTGACTGTGGCCTAATTGCAACCAATCGCCAAAAAGCGATTACCACGTCAATTTCGGACTGCAGGCGGCAGCGAGCCGAGGGAGACTAACAAGTGCGGGCCCTCTCTCGGTTCCAGGGCGGCGATAAAGACGAGCGAAGCGAGGAATATGACCAGATGGCCGCTGATAGTTTTGTGATCGCTCTGGGCCGTCGGACTTGGCGTGTGCAGTTCGTCCTCTGACGAATTATTGAGCCAAGTAAATCTCGCCGCCAAGCCAGTGAGATGTGTGACTCTGGAGGGGCGCCCCACGGGAATCGCCGCATTGAACGGGTCGCAAGCGCCTTACGCCCAGTGCATGCAGGATCACCTTTCATCCGGACAGATGGGCTACGACGAGGAGGAAGGGCACTTTGCCGCTGGTTCGCACCCGACGTCGCTCTTTAACACCGGCGATTAGTCTGCTGACACGACAGGTAGGAAAATCGAGGCGCCGCGTCTGGACGCAAGGAGGCGCGAATCTTGGGACTTTTCATCAGCGACCAGATGCAGCAATTGTCGTGGCTCGGCTAATTAACGACCTGCCGCGGGCGACAAAATAGCCCAGCGCGCTCAACATGGCGATGCAGAAACTGACCGGCCAATCGGTGTGATAGGCAATGGCGATGCCGAGCCAAGCCTCGGCCAATGCCAGCCCGGCCGCCAGCGCCATTCCACTCCATAAACCTGTCGCAAGGAGTTGCGCCGCAGCGGGCGGGCCAACCATAAGGCTGAAAACCAGAAGTATGCCGACGATCTGCGCGCTTTCGGAAACTGCGAGCGCGACGATGGCCAGAAAGGCGGTTGAAATAAAACGCAGCGGGACGCCTTTGGCTTCAGCAAGTTCCGGCTGCAGGCTGGCAAAAATCAACGGCCGCATGATCGCGGCCAGACTGGCCAGCGTGATAACGCTAAGCCCGATGAGGGTTCCGATCATCGCGGCATCGACGGCGAGGACATTGCCGAACAGCAAAGCCGTCGCTTGGCTGGCGAATGCCGTATAATAGTGGAGAAACAGGAGTCCGAAGCCAAGCGCCAGCGC